>CANQEK010000008.1 GCA_947594985.1 uncultured Clostridia bacterium | reverse complement strand
AAATTAATGAAAGGTGTAAGTCATACAGATCCTGTTGGAGAAGAATTTTCAGTAAGAGTTATGAAATATATGAGAGAAAAAGTTGATACTTGGAAAAAAGAGACAGGTTTAGGTTTTGCTTTATATGGTACGCCAGCAGAATCACTTTGCTATAGATTTGCTAGAGTAGATAAAGAAAGATTTGGAGATATAGAAGATGTTACAGATAAAGGATATTATACAAATTCGTACCATGTTGATGTTAGAGAAAAGATTAATGCATTTGATAAATTAAAATTTGAATCTAAATATCAACCTATATCTTCAGGCGGAGCAATATCTTATGTTGAAATACCAAATATGAAAAATAATATAGAAGCATTAGAAGAAATTGTTAAATTTATATATGATAATATTCAATATGCTGAATTTAATACAAAATCTGATTATTGTCATGTTTGTGGATTTGATGGTGAGATTATAATTAATGAACAAAATGAATGGGAATGTCCACAATGTGGTAATAAAGATCATAATAAAATGAATGTTACTAGAAGAACATGTGGTTACTTAGGTGAAAATTTCTGGAATGTTGGAAAAACAAAAGAAATAAAAGCAAGAGTTCTTCATATTTAAATATGAATAAATAAGTTACAAAAGAGTCGTTTGAATTTTAGTTAAATAAATAATGTATAATTCAAACGACTTTAAATATTTTACATTGTAAAGTTGTTTAAAAAGTTCTATGATATATGGAGATTACCTAGCAAACACAAATAACTTACTAAATTTAAAATACTGATATTAATATAATAAAATTAAAACATTAAAATAAGGGGTAAAATTATGAATTATGCTGATATAAAAACAATAGATATACAAGATGGAACAGGTATTAGAGTTTCCATATATGTAAGTGGATGTCATTTTCATTGTAAAGGGTGCCATAATCAAGAAGCATGGGATTTTAATTATGGAAAAAAATTTGATGATTCTACAATAGATTATATAATAGATTTGATGAATCATGATTATATTGCTGGTTTGTCTATTTTAGGTGGAGAACCATTAGAAAATATTAATCAGCAAGGATTACTTCCATTAGTTAAAAGAGTAAAAGAGATATATCCTGATAAAACAATATGGTGTTACACGGGATATGATTTTGAAAAAGATATTTTTGGAAAGATGTATAAAGAATTTAATTATACAAGAGAATTTCTAAAAAATATAGATATAATTGTTGATGGGCAATTTATAGAAGAGAAAAAAATGGTAGATTTAAAATTTAGAGGTTCTATAAATCAAAAGAAAATAGATATACAATCAACTTTAAAAACTGGCTCTGTAGTTCAATTAAAATTTGGAGATGAAGAAAGATATCAGAGTGCTAAAGAAGATGATAACAATAAAATTGTACTATTTAAAGAATATAAAATTAAAGAAAATAAAGGTTTAGAGTTTGAAGAAAATAATGTTGTACCAAATGTAGTTAATGATGATAATGTTATTTCTATTAAACCAGCATATGAGATAAAAAAAGTAGAAGAAATTATAGCAGCAAAAGGAATTAATGATGAAAATGATAATAATTTATAATTATTATAGTTATAGGTAATCTTAAACCTAAATAAAATAAAGGAGTAACATTAATTATAATATATTAAGTAATTAATGTAAGATTTAAAATGGATAAATTAAGAATATTTGCTTGTAGTGAATCAGCAGAAGATTTTACAGAACAAATTTGTACTTATTTAAATATAGAAAAAGGTAAAATTGAAAGAATGAAATTCAAAAATGACAATAATTTTGTCCAAATCTCAGAAACAGTTAGAGATAAAGATATATTTTTAGTACAAACAACACAACCACCGGTAAATGAACGAATAATGGAACTTCTTATAACAATAGATGCTATAAAAAGGGCGTCAGCAAAAAGAATTACAGTAGTTTTACCTTATTATATGTATGCAAGGTCAGATAAAAAAGATCAACCCAGAATTCCAGTTACAGCTAAATTATTAGCACAATTAATAGAAGCTGCCGGAGCTAATAGAGTTCTTACTTGTGATTTGCATAATAAAGCAATTCAAGCATATTTTAATATAAATTGTGATGTACTAACAGGTGAAAGTTTACTTGAAGAGTATTTTGATAGTAAAAATATAGCAAATAAAGTAGTTGTTGCTACAGATGCTGGAAGCTCAAAAAAAGCTTATAAGTATGCTGAACATTTTGGATGTCCAATTGCTTTAGTAGATAAAAGAAGAAATGGAAATAATGATAAGGCAATTGCAACTAGCGTGATTGGAGAAATAAAAGGAAAAAATGCTCTTATTTTTGATGATGAAGTTGATACAGCAGGATCTATAATGGAAACAGTAGATGTTATAAAAAAATTTGGTGCAAAAGATGTATATGTAGGATGTACACATGGAGTATTATCAGGACCAGCAATTGAAAGAATTAAGAAATCTGAAATACAAGAATTAGTTATGACAAATACAATACCTTTAACAAAAGAAAAGCAAATAGAAAAGATAAAAGTTGTTTCTATTTCTGAATTATTTGCAGAAGCAATAAAAAGAATACATGAAGAAGCTTCTGTAGGAGAATTATTTGAAATAAATTAACTATTGACAAATATCTGACTTTTAATGTATAATATGTAACAGTTAAGCGAGTCAAGAGGATTAATTACATAAATGTAAGTCCCACGAGATGTTTTTCATTTTTTGAGCTTCGGAAGGAGGGGAGAAGAATGTCAGAGGTTAAAGTTAATAATGGTAATATAGAAGATGCACTAAAAAGATTTAAAAGACAATGTGCAAGAAATGGAGTATTACAAGAAGTAAGAAAAAGAGAGCATTATGAAAAACCAAGTGTAAAAAGAAAAAAGAAATCAGAGGCTGCAAGAAAAAGAAAATTTTAATAAATTAATTATGATAAAATAAATTTTAAAGTTGAATTTAAAATTTACTAAAGTGTTGACAAGATACAAATATTCTGTCAGCACTTTTTCATATTAAAGAGAAACGAGGTATATGTATGAAAATATTGTTTGTAAATCATTTTCCATTAACAGGTTCAGGAAGTGGAGTCTATACAGCTAATTTAGCTAAAAGTTTAGTATCAAAAGGTAATGATGTTGCTATAATTTTCCCAGAAAATAGAGAAAAATATGAAGAATATAAAGATATAAAATTATATCCAGTATTTTTTAAAAATGAAGAGATTATATCAAATGTTAATCAAATTAGTATGAATTTTCCTTGTTTTACGACACACCCTAGAAGCATATTTAATTTTAGAGATATGACACAAGAACAAAAAAAAGAGTATGAAGAAGTTTTTTCTAAAAAAATAGATGAAGTTATAGATGAATTTAAACCTGATGTTATACATGCACAGCACGTGTGGACTTTGGCAGGAATTTCAGCTAAATGTGGTATGGTAAAAAATATTCCTTTAGTAGTAACTTGTCACGGAACAGATTTAATGGGAATTGAAGAAGAACAAAAAAGAAATGAATCATGGGGAACTGATTGGGCACGTAAAGCTATTAAATATGCAAAAGCAGTTATTACAGTTTCAAAAGATAGCAATAAATTGACTGAACAAATATTACCAGAATCAAAAGACAAAACAATTTGGATAAGAAATGGTGTAGATAGCAATGTCTTTTCATTTGATAAAAACGTAAATAGAAAAGATGTTTTAAAGGATTTAAATATTGAAAAAGATTATAGTAAAGTAGTTAGTTTTGTTGGAAAACTTACTAAATTTAAGGGAGTAGATGTTCTTCTTGATGCGGTTTCTAAATATGAAGATAATGATACATTAACACTTATAACAGGAGATGGAGAATTAAGGGAACAATTGCAAAATCAAGCAAAATCATTAAAGTTAAAAAATGTTGTATTTTTAGGAAATAAACCACAAAGTTTATTGAAAAAAATATATAATATATCAGATTGTTCTTGTGTACCATCAAGAAGAGAACCATTTGGATTAGTTGCTGCAGAAGCTTTAATCTGTGGTTCACCAGTTATTGCTACAAATGAAGGAGGTTTACCAGATTTTGTAACGCCTGACGTTGGAATACTAGTAAATGTTGATGATTCTAATGGCTTAGCACAAGCTATTCAAAAAGTTTTAAATAAAGAAATTACATTTGATAGAAAATATATAGCAGAGAAAATAAAAAATTCATATTCTCAAGATATATTAATTGAAGAGTTCATAAAGATTTATAATTAAGTATTTATTATAGATTTTTAAATATATAAAAACCAAAAAGTTAGATAAAATATTAACTTTTTGGTTTTTTATATTATAGTATTATCTACCAATGAATAATTGAACAATAATTTTACCATATGCAATACTATCTACCACGGCAATACCAGTATAATTATAAGTATTGCTTAAAATATTGTTTTTATGAGATTCTGAATTCATCCAACTTTCAAATGCACCAGATATATTAGAATTACCGGCTATATTTTCGCTAGCTGTTTTATATGAAATTTGATTATTTCGTAACATTTCAAATGGAGTTCCATAAGTTGGAGAAATATGTGAAAAGTAGCTGTTTTCAGCTAAATCTTTAGCTTTTAATCTAGCAACATTTTGCACAGATTCATCAATTTCTAAATTGGGTAGTTTGTTTTTTGACCTTTCATTATTAATTAAATTAAGTAGCTCCGACTCTTCTGCAGTTAAATTTGAATTATAGAGATTTTCTATTGTTTCAGTATTTGTTGTGGCTGCCTTTTCTTCTTCAACAGGATTAATATATTTCATATTTACAGTACCAACTTGATTTTTTTCATTTTGGACGACATACCATTCTCCGATTTTGCCGAATATTCTTACATATTCATTTTTATTTAATAATGTTATTGAGTTAAAATTAATACCTGATCCAGTACGCATATTTAGATAATCTGTGTTGACAATTCCTAAAGAATATTCGACTTTTTCATACTTTTCCATACCGAAGGACTTTGTAAAAATACTTATAAGTAGTACAAGTATTATAAAAGTAAGCAATATTACTAGTTTATTTTTTAACAAAAAATCTTTCATAAAATTTTATCCTTTCCGCTTTTTTAAAACAAATTATTAGTAAGTTTTAAAATTAAGCTTTTAAATATTTTAAGTGATTTAAAAAAATTTTACCCAGATTTTATGTATTTAAACTTTTTTATTTTGAAAATTAAAAATATTGTTGCTCTTTTTTTGAATTATTTATAATTTTCGTTTTTAGTAAATTAAAAATTGTTTGGCAGATTTTCTAAAATACATTTAAAGTAATATTTCCAATCATTTTTTATCAGTTGATTATCTATAAAAATATCAACATTACAAATTAAAATATTTCCATTGTATAAATATAAAGAACCAACTTTAGAATTTACCATAATATTTGGTGTGAATTTATCAATAATATAAATTTTTGTGTTAAGTTCTATTGGAGAATTATTTAAAAAAGGAAATTCATAATTTTCTAATTTTTCTAACTTTAAAATCGGCTTTGTAGTTGTTTTTTCTAAATATAAATTATCATTTAAAAAAGATATATATTTTGAAAAAGCTTCATCTATACTTGAAGAAATATTAACATATTTATAATTATTAAAAATGAAATTTATTAAATTAGAACTATCTTGTGTTCTGATTTTTTTTGTATCAGCACCTAAAACAACTATTATTACATCTAAATTACCTCTTTTACAAGATGTAACTAAACATCTTCCAGCATCAAAAGTAAATCCAGTTTTTACACCATAAACTCCATCAACATTTCCTAAAAGTTCATTTGTATTCGAAATTGTTTTTGGATATCCATTAAAAGATATTGTAGTAGTTTTTGTAGATACAATTTGTCTGAATTGTTCATTTTTTAAAGCATAATCAGTTAATATTGCTAAATCATATGAAGTTGTATAATGTTCTGGATTATCAAGACCATGTGGTGTCACAAAATGAGTATTTGATAAATTTAATTCTTGTGCTTTTTTATTCATTAGATTTGAGAATTCTTCTACGGAACCACTAATATATTCTGCTATAGCAACGGCACAATCGTTTCCAGAACGTAACATTAGACCATATAGTAAATCATTCATTGATATTTTCATATTAGAAATCAAACCTAAGGTAGAACCCGTAACAGAGGCAGAGTTTTTTGATATTGTTACAATATCAGATTTTGAACATTTTTCTAAAGCAATAATACAAGTCATAATTTTTGTTGTAGAGGCCATTGCTACTTTTTTAAAAGCATCTTTTTCATAAAGAATGTTTAATGTTTTTCTGTCTATTGCAACAATGTTTTTTGAATTTGTTATAGGTTCATTTGAAGAAAAAGATGATACTTCAGAAAAAGAATAATCCTCTAAATCATCTAATGCTGGAATATCATCTGCGTATGCAAAATTATTTAATGATATTATTACGCATATAAAAAAAAATAGAAATTTTTTCATATAAATTATGCTCCTTTTAAATTTATCTTATACATAAAGTATTGTAATTATATTTACTTTTACAAATGTATGTAAAATAAAAAAATATATTCTAATATGTAATTATGTGAAAAACGAATATTTTATATTTAAAAATTTAAAATAAAGAAAATATACATATAAAAAGACACCAAAACCTAAAAAAACATATAAATCTATTGATTTTGTTATAAAAATGTAATATAATTGATATGTATTATGTATTACGTATAGCTCTAAATATTGATAGAAAATAGAGTAAACGTATTATTGACATACCGAAAAAAATAGAGTTAAAATATAATATATAACTATGTAAAATAGTAATAAGGAAGGTAGTATTTATGTTTAAAAAGAAAATTTCAAAAATTGCTTTTATATTAGCATGTATAATTACTTTAATTATGCCATATACATCAACTGTACTTGCTGCAACTTTAACACACGAAGATACTAAAGTTGATTTGCAAGTTCTTTCTATGCATAAAGGAGGAGAAGAATCAAGTAATACTTTAACAGAATTACAAGAACAGTTGTATGATAAAAATCCATATGGTTATACAGTTGGTACTACAAGAGTATATAAAATAATAGTTAAAGGTGATTATGATTATTCAAATAATTTTTATTGTTTAAATGCAACTAAATCATTCCCAGGAGTAACTTCTGCAGGAATGAATAGTTTGGAGTATACAAATGTTGGAAATTTAAAAGATGCAACTAATCCAAATGTAAAAGCTTTACATTTAAGTTCTGAATATTCACAAAATGAAAATTTATGGACAACTAATTATAAAGCTTTATTATGGTTAGCAGATAATATATTTCTATCAACTCAAACCCCAGAACAAAAAGATGAATATTTATCAAAAGCATTTGAAGGTTATGATGGAAGTGATTTAGATACTGTAAAAGCTCTTTTAACTGATGATGATATAGATGTTGTTCAACAATTTGCAATTTGGTATTTTACTAATAATGATACTGACAAATTTAATGTAGATACATTACCATCAGTTACTCTATCAAAAATTGATCCAGCAAGTCCTACACCAGAAAATAAATCATACAATGATTTAGGTTCTGAATATGCTGAACGTCAAAATATGGCAGATTATTTGTTTAAATATTTGGTTAAGTCAGCAAAAGCTGGAGTAACAAGTGATGTAACATATCCATCAATGGGAGAAATATCAGAAGGAAATCCAATAGAAAAAGAAGGATATTATTATGTTGGACCATTTAAAGTAAATCAAGGAACAGCAAATTCTACTCAATATAGTTTAAAATTAGTTGATCAAAATAATGAAGAAATAGAAAAAGAAAATTATAAAATTTACATAGATGGTGAAGAAGATTTTACAGATAAAAATTTAGATGAGATTTTTAACGAACAATATTATATATATATACCAGAAACAAATGAAACAATTACAAAAGTTAAATTAGAATTGACATATACAACTTATGAAACAAAAGCATCTTTGTGGATAAATCCTACAACTGGTGAAGATGATAACCAAGTATATCAACCAGTAACTTTATTGACTAGAGAAAAAACACCTCATAAGGCAGAAATTCCTTACACAATTGATAGAAGAACAGCCGACTTAGCTTTAAGAAAATATATAGTAAAAGTAAATGATAAGACTGTAAATAGAACACCTACAGTTGATGTAACAGAATTGAAAGAAGGAAAAAGTTTAACTGCTAAATATAATCATGCTAAAAATCCAGTAAAAGTATCAGTAGGTGATAAAATATTATATGAAATAAGAGTTTATAATGAAGCAGATATTAATGCAGAAGGAACAGTAATTATTGATGCATTACCAAAAGGATTAGAATATATAGAAGAAAGTGAAATAAATGAAACTTATGGATGGGAACAAATTTCTGAAGGTGAAAATTCTACGGTTTATAAAACAGATTATTTAAAAGATCACACAATAGATGCATTCGATAAAGAAAAGGATGAAACTTTACATAGTGATTATGTTCAAATAGAATGTAAAATAGCAGATAATGCAAAAGCAGCTTCAGTATTGACTAATATTGCTGAAATAGAAGAAGATTTAATAGATGATAGAGATTCTATACCAAGTAATAATGATTATACTGAAAATGATTATGATTCTTCAAATTATACAGGTGACAACGATAATAAAAAAGATTTAACAGATGATAACTATTATTACAAAGGTAGAGAAGATGATGATGACTTTGAAAAGGTAGAAGTAGAAGGAAAAACTTTTGATTTAAGCTTAAAGAAATTTATAACAAGAATAAATAATTCTGCTCCAAATCCTAGTAGAGAACCTGCAGTAGATGTTACAAATTTGAAAAATGGAACAAGTACAGATGCAACATATACAACTAAAAAAACACCAGTTCTTACAGAAAGGGTGATATAGTAACATATACAATAAGAGTATATAATGAAGGTGAATTATCAGGATATGCTGAAGAAGTTTCAGATTATATTCCAGAAGGTTTAGGATTTTTAGTAGGTCATACTACTAATGTTGATAATTATTGGTTAATACCAGAAGATTCTCAAACAGTTAAATTAAGTACAATTGAAAATGGAGAAAAGAATTTAAGAGCAGATGATTTTACAGGAATAAAATCTTTATCTGAAGTTGAAGTTGTTCCAGGAAAAGTAAAAATAACATCAACAAAATTAAAATCTTCAGATGTAGATACTAAAAATTTATTAGAAGGTTTTGATAAAGAGAATGGAACAAAATTAGATTATAGAGATATACAAGTAACATGTATAGTTTTAGCAGATAAAGTTGAAAATTCTAATTTTAAAAATATTGCTGAAATAACAAAAGATTCAGATGAAAATAGAAAAGATATAACAGATATTGATTCTGTTCCAGATACTGTAAATCCAGATGAATATCCAAATAATAGTCAAGATGATGACGATTATGAAAATTTAACAACAGAATCAAAAGAATTTGACTTGAGTTTGCAAAAATTTATAACAAAAGTAGATGATAAAAATATCACAGATAGAGAACCTACAGTTGTAGTAGATTCAAATGGAAAAATAAAATTCTCAGTAAGCCCAGAAGCAAAAAAACCTTTACAAGTTGAAAATGAGGACGTTATTATTTATACAATAAGAGTTTATAATGAGGGTAATATTGCTGGATATGCAAAAGAAGTATCAGATAATTTACCACAAGGTTTAGAATTTTTAGCTGATAATGAAACAAATAAAAAATTTGGTTGGAAATTATATGATAAAGATGGAAATGAAACAACAGATTTAAAACAAGCAGTAACAGTTAAAACAGATTATTTATCAAAGGAAAAATCTGAAGAAAGAAAAGAAAATAATTTAATTGGACCATTTGATCCAAATGAAAAAGTAAGTAATGAGTCTGGAAAATTAAACCCAGATTATAGAGATATTCAAATAGCTTTTAAAATAGTTGAAAGCGCAGTACCAGGACAACAAAGAATTATAAAAAATATAGCTGAAATATCAGACGATCAAGATGAAAATGGGGATCCAGTAGATGATATAGATTCTACACCAGGAAATAATAAAGATGGTGAAGATGATATTGATGATGAAGAAGTATATGTAAAATATTTTGATTTAAGCTTACAAAAAGACTTAACTAAAATAATTATTACAGAAAATGGAGCAACTAGAGAAATTTCAGTTTCAGCAACAGATGGACTTCAAAAAGTAGAAATTCATAGAAAAAGAATTAATTCAACAATAGTTAAATTTGTTTATAACATAACAATTAAAAATGAAGGTGAAATTGCTGGATATGCTACACAAATAACAGATTATATTCCAGAAGGTTTAGAATTTATTCCAGCTGAAAATTCACAATGGACACAAGTTTCTACAAATGTAATTACAACAAATGCATTAGCTGAGACAAGATTAGAACCTGGTCAAACAGCTTCAGTACAAGTAGTGTTAAAATGGATTAATGGTGATAATAATTTTGGATTAAAAACAAATGTCGCAGAAATAAGTGAAGATAAAAATGATAGTAATACACCAGATATTGATTCAACACCAAATAATAGAGTACCTACAGAAGACGATATTGATGATGCTCAAGTAATGTTAACTATATCAACAGGTACAGCACCAACATATATAGCTTTAACAACTACGGTAATCACTATATTAATTTCTGGAATTGTATTAATTAAAAAATTTGTATTAATATAAGATAAAAAATAGACCTTTTAAGTAAGGTCTATTTTTTTTGAAACAATAAGAAGTAAGAAATCTAAAAAATTATAAAATATTTTAGTAGATTTATTTTATTCTTAATTCAATAAAAATTGTATAAAAAGGTAATTTTTTGTGTTTACAATGAAAAACCTATGTGTTATAATCTATTGTGAAATAAAAAGATTTTAAGGAGCTGTACAAATGAATCAAATTTTAGATTATAATCCAAATAAAAATTCTGGTGGTGGAACACCTAAATCTGATAAAATAGTTAGAATTTTTGCTATTATTCTAGCCATTTTTGCTATATGCTTACTTATTGGTGGAGCATATGGAATATATAAGAATAAAAAGGAAAGTAATACTGTAGCTGAGGCTCCTACAGAAGCAAAAATAAGTACAGAACTATTAGAGAATGAAGTTCTAATAAAAGTAAGCCATGATAAGGCTATAGAAAAATTAATATATAATTGGGATTCTGACAAAGAAACTACGTTAAAAGGTGATGGAAAATCATCTATGGAATCCAAAATACCAGTTATTGCTGGAAATCATACTTTGACTGTAAAAGTTACAGATATAAATGGAGTAGAAACTTTTTATACAGAAGAAATAACTTCTGAAAATGGAGAAGATAAGATTAAGCCAAGAATTGATTTAAAAGTAATAGAAGGACCTAAAATACAAATTATTGCAACAGATGAAACAGCAATTGATTTTATAACATATAGATGGAATGATGAAGAAGAACAGAAAGTTGAGGTTTCTGAAGAAAATGGAAAAGAAATAATTTGTGAAATAGATATTTTGAAAGGTCAGAATGATTTAGTAGTAATAGCTGTTGATAAAAATAATAATACTACACATGAAAATGGATCTTTTACTGGGGTTACTGAACCAAAGGTATCTATTGTAATAGCATCTGATAAAAAATCTGCTGAAGTAACTTGTACACATGAGAACGGACTTAAGGAAGTAAAAGTAATAATTAATGGTGAAGAATCTTTAGCAGAAATAAATGAAGAAGAAAATAAAACTGTTACATTTACAATTGGTGATATAAATGAAGAAAATACTACTATAAAAATAATTGCAACTAGTGTTGACGATACGCAAAAAGAAGTGGAAGAAACAATACAGCAAGATGCACCAGCGATTGAGATAAAAATAGAGGAAACAGAGAATCCTGAAGAAGCTTTAGCAACAATTAATTCAGTAGCTGAGATAAAAGAAATACAATTAAATATAAATGGTGAAGATTATACTGTAGATGATTTCGCACCTAACAATACTACTATAGAGGGTATACCTTTGGTACAAGGAGAAAATATAATAAAAATAAAAGTAATAGATATTAATGATGGAGAAAAAGAAGAAGTTAAAGAAATAACACGTTAAAAAAGGGGTTGTATATGGTTCACGAAATATTTATAGTAGATGATAAAAATGAACTTAAAGAAAAATTAACTTGTAGTTTTAGAAGAGAAGTTGATGAATATAGATTTAAAACAATAAAAACATCAGAACTTGAAGTCGCTTTAAGAAATATTCCTTCTTTGATTATAATTGATGAAGATAATACAGATATAAATATAGTTCAATTTTGTAAAAGTATTAGAGCCAATGAAGATAATAGTATTACTCCAATAATAGTTATAAGTTCTGATAGAACAAAAGAACATTCGATAGATATTCTAAAAACAGATGTAGAATATTATATAAAAAAACCATTAGATGATGAATATTTTTATTATACTATAAAGAATATAGTTGGCTTGCTTGCAAAAAATAGAAGGATAAGTCCATTAACAGGACTTCCAGGAAATGTTCAAATACAAACTGAAATGAAAAAAAGACTATTAAATAAGGAAAACTTTGCAATATTCTATTTTGATTTAGATAATTTTAAGGCATATAATGATGTTTATGGATTTTCAAATGGAGATGAAATAATTAAATTTACAGCAAGAACAATTTCAAAACATATACATCAAATTGAAAATAGTAATAATTTTATTGGACACATAGGAGGAGATGATTTTGTTGCAATAACATCTCCTACAGATTATAATAAAGTTTGTAAAAACATAATACAAGAATTTGATAAATATGCAGTAGATTTTTATAATGAAGTTGATATAGAGAGAGGTTATGTTGAAGTTGCAAATAGAAGGGGAATTATAGAACAATTTCCACTAACAACTATTTCAATTGCTGTACTAGAAGTTGACACAAGTATTTATAAAACAACACTTGAAATAGGTGAAATTGCAGGTCAAATTAAACATCAGGCAAAAGCTATTTTAGGAAGTACATATATAATAAATAAAAGAAAATTTAAAAAAATATATAATTTTTAAAGTAAAAACAAAATATAAAGTAAATTTTAAAATGTTTGCTTTAATATTTTGTTTTTTTATGTAGTAGGAAAGTGATATATTTCTATTTTATAAAATATTATATTTAACATTTATAATAGAGAGTTTCTAAAGAAAATTTTGCATTAAAATAAACTTATCAAAGGTAAAGAAAAATTTAATATGTTTTATTATTTACAATAAAAATAAAAAAGGATATAATAAAAAAAAATTATAAAAGGGAAAGTGAATCAATAATGCTAAATAAAAAGAAAAGTTATTTAGTGCCTTTAATAGGTTTTGCTATAATAATTATAATTGGAACTTTATTATTATGTTTGCCAGTTACAAATAATAATAAAATATCATTTATGGACTCTCTATTTACAGCAATTTCTGCTGTTACTTGTACAGGGTTATTAACAACTACAATTTCTGTACAATTTAATTTTTGGGGGCAATTAGTTTTAGCAATTTTGATGGAAATAGGAGCTTTAGGTTTTATTGTTTTTATAGCTTATGCTTGGTCGATTAGAGGCAAAAAATTTAAAATGTCAGATATAATAATGATAAATGATAATATAAATAGTGATAATTATAATACAGTAAAAGGATATTCTATTTTTATTTTTAATCTAATAGTAAAAATACAATTAGTAGGAATTGTTTTATTATTATTTAAACTAATACCTGAATTTGGCATAACAAATGGTATTTGGCAAAGTGTTTTTTATACTATTTCTGCTTTTTCAAATACTGGTTTTGATTTAAATGTAGGTAATAGTTTATATAGTTATAGAAATGACTCATATTTTCAAATAATACTTATAATATTAATGGTATTAGGAAGTGTAGGAATATTTGCAATTGAGGATTTACACAAAAATAAATTTAGAAATTTTAGAAAATTAAAGTTGCAAACTAAAATAATATTAATATATTCATTTTTATTAATTTTAATTCCTACGATTATTTTTAAAGTATTAGAACCAGAAATATCAATATTAAATTCATTATTCATGTCTTCAACGCCTAGATCTACTGGATTTTCTGTTGTTGATTTAAATTATTTTACATCTGCAAGTAAAATATTATTAATAGTTCTGATGTTAATAGGAGGTTCACCAACATCAACAGCTGGAGGAGTTAGAATAGTTCCTACTGCTATAATCTTATCAACAGTTGTATCAACATTAAAAGGAAAAGAAGAAACAGTAATGTTTTGGAGAAAAATATCTGATTCTACAGTAAGAAAATCTTTTACAATTTTAATAGTATTTTTAGTAATTTTAGTAATAGCAGTTTCAATTTTCTCTTGTTTTAATGATTCAGATGTATTAGATATTTCTTTTGATAGTGTATCAGCTATAACTACTACAGGATTACGAACCATTAAAAGTGAAGATATGGGATTACAGGAAAATATAATTCTTATGCTTCTAATGTTTATAGGAAGAGTTGGACCACTTTCTATAATATTGGCATTTGTAAAAAATGATGAAAAAGGAAAATATATTGAATATCCGGTAGAAAATATAATTTTATAAGGAGAATTATTTTATGAAAAAACAATGTGTAATAGTAGGGCTTGGTAAATATGGAATGAGTATCGCTAAAAATTTAACTGATAAAGGAGTAGAAGTATTAGCTGTTGATAGTGATATACATGTTATTGAAAAAGTTGATAATTATGTTACGAAAGCTATTTGTATAGATGTAACGTCAGAAGAAGCATGGAAACAACTTCCAATTAAAGATTTTGATATAGGAGTTGTGTGTTTTGGTGAAAATATTTCTGCAAGTATTTTATCATGTATGATTTTAAAAGAATCTGGAGTGAAATATGTAATTGCAAAGGCTGGAAACAAATTACATAAAGATATTTTACAGAAATTAAATATAGATGAAGTTGTATTTCCTGAAGAGTATGTAGCAGAAATTACGGCAGAGAAAATCATAAATTTAGATATATAATAATATGAATATAGTATGAATTAAAATATTATAAATTAAAATACCATAAATTAAAATGGTATAAATTAAAATAGTGTAAATTAAAACAGTATAAATATAATGGTATGAAAACAATAAAAATAAGTATATTAATTGAAATGGCAAAAAAATTATATATAAATATAAAATAAATAAAACCAAAATAAATGTAAGTACAGAAAATAGTAAATAAATAAAATATGTAAAAAGTAAGAAAAATAAAATTTAAAAAATAAAAATATTAATAAATTAGATATTAGTTTTAAAATAAAGTTTTTAGAGAGGAGAAAGATATTTTAATATCTTAGAATAAATAAAATGAGTGAAAAATTAGTTAATGCAATTGTTGGAGCTTTTGGAGGATTAACAGGTATAGCTTATGGAAAGGAGATATTAGTTTTTATTATATCACTATTGCCTATATTAGAATTAAGAGGCGGTTTATTAGCTGCAGCTTTAATAGGATTAAAACCAGTTCCAAGTTATATTATAAGTATTATAGGAAATGTACTTCCAGTTCCTTTTATATTACTATTAATAACAAAAATACTTAATTGGATGAGAAGTAGTAAAGTTAATTTATTTAATAAAACAGCTAAATGGTTAGATGAAAAAGTAGAAAAACATAAGGGACAAATAGAAAAATATGGTTATTTAGGTGTAGTTTTATTTGTAGGAATACCACTTCCAGGTACTGGCGCTTGGACTGGTTCATTAATTGCATCTGTTTTAGAATTAGACAAAAAGAAAACATTTATTTCAGTACTTGCAGGAATTTTTATAGCAAGTATTATTATGATGCTTATATCATTTGGAGTTTTAGCAAATATAATTCATTAATTATGATAATAATTATTATGTGTCTGTGTCAATTTAAATACAAAATATATTATTTCCATTTATAATGTATTAAAATTCTAAATAAAGAAAATGTAAATAAAATTGAAGGGCTAATTTGTTAGGATTTGTAAAAATGGACGATAATTTTAATTCAAAAAGATTAATAGATAAATATTCTGAAATGATATATGGAATTTCTATAAGATACTTAGAAAACAATGAAGACGCTGAAGATATAGTTCAAGATGTTTTTGTAAAATATATTGATTACATAAAAAGAAAAAAATTTAATAGTGAGGCTCATGAAAAAAGCTGAATAATTAGGGTAACGATAAATATATGTTGCAATGAAAAAAGATCGGCAAGAAAGAGAAAAAATGTACCATTAAATGATAAAATAGATATGCCAATTACTACAGATTTTGAATCTAATTTATATGAATCATTAAAAAAATTAAAACAAAAATACAGAATTGTTTTTGAATTATTTTATATTAATGGTATGAAAATATCGGAAATAGCTAATATATTAAATATCAGTGAATCAAATGTAAAAACTAGATTAAAAAGAGCGAGAGATAAAATAAAAAAATATCTAGAATAAAAATATATAAGAAATAAACTATCTGTAGCCTATTAAACACATCAATTTTAGTATGAACAACATTAGATAGTTTTAATTTATTGATAATTTTATTTAAATAAAAATTTGTTTGTAAGATTTGATGTGTAATTAAATATAATACTTTATGAATTTGTTGTACAAATATGATAGTAAGTATATAAGAAATGTATAGATTTTTTTACTATTTTATGATATGATATTTTATATTTAAAATAAAGAGGGTTATAAAATGGCTAAAAATGAAAAAAAAGATATGAAATTTGAAGATTATTTTAAAATAGTGAAACATAAATTACCATATTGGGATGAACTTCCAGAAATTGATTTATATATGGATCAGGTAATTGCTTTAATGGAGAAATATTTATCATTTCATAAAACAGAAGATGATACAAAAATTATTACAAATTCAATGATTAATAATTATGTGAAATTAGGAATTATGCCAGCTCCAGTAAAGAAAAAATATTCTAGAGAACACATTGCATATTTAATAATAATTTGTAGTTTAAAGCAAGCATTACCAATTTCAAATATAAAAGATTTAATTGAAATTAGAGTAAAAAGAACATCAATAGAAGAAACTTTAAATTTTTTTAGCGATTTGTATGATTCTGTTTTTAATACAGTTTTAGCTATAGGAAAAAAATATAGTTTAAAAAATTCAAGTGATGACGAATTATTTTCTGATACAGCTTTATTTATGGCAATTGGCTCTAATGCTAGTAAATATATAGCTTCACAAATTTCTAAATTAAATAAAATTAAATAAATAATTTTAAATTGTATATAATAAAAATTATAGATAAAATAATAATAGTTTTAAGATTATGAGATGAAAGTAGATAAGAAAATCTACTTTCATTTTTATTATAGAAAAATTATAATACAATTATGACTACTTGGTCAGATATTAGTACAAAACAATTGACTTAAATTTTAATATGATATATAATAGTTTTGAAAATTAGATAACGAGGTAGTGAATATGAAAAATAAGAGTAAAGATTATTTATTTGAATATCCGGATTACAACAATATAAAAGAAATTATGTATGATACAGTTAATAAATATCCTAATAATACTGCATTTATTTTGAAAAATAAAATAAATAATGAATTAAAATATACTAATATAACTTATAAAGAATTTTTAGAAGATGTTAATAATTTTGGAGCTGGACTTTATGATTTAGGGTTAAAAGATAAGCGTATAGCAATAATTTCTAAAAACAGGTATGAATGGATTGTAAGTTATGTTGCTATATTATTAGGAAATATGGTTGCTGTTCCTTTAGATAAAGGTCTTACAGAGATTGAAATAGAAAACAGTATTATAAAAAGTAAACCAGATGCAATTATATTTGATAATGCTTTAGAGAAATCAATAACAGATATAAAACAAAAAGATATTATAAAAATAAAAGAATATATATGTATGGATGAAAATAATAATAATTCTAATTTTTCTCATATTATAGAAAAAGGTAAAAAAATACGTGAAAATGGAAATATATCATTTGATAATGCTAATATAGATTCTAATAAAATGAGCGTGTTATGTGCTACTTCTGGAACAAGTGCATCATCAAAATTTGTAATGCTTTCACAAAGAAATATTGCATCTAATATTTCTGCAATGCGCACAGTAGAAGATTTTAAAGATACAGATGTTAATTTAGCTTTTTTACCATTTCATCATACTTTTGGGTCTACAGGAATGTTGTTTGTTTTAAGTAATGGAGCAGCTACAGCTTTTCCTGATGGACTAAGATATATTGCACAAAATTTAAAAGAATATGGGGTATCCGTTTTTATAGGTGTACCAGCATTAATAGAGGCAATGTATAAAAAAATTATTAAAGAAATAGAAAAACAAGGAAAAACTAAAATAGTAAAATTTGCTAAAAAAATTACTAATATAGTTCCATTTGTAAAAAGAAAAGTGTTTAAATCAGTAATTGACCAATTAGGAGGAAAATTGAGATTAATAATAAGTGGAGCTGCTGGATTAGATAAAGATGTTTGGAAAGATTTTAATGAATTTGGAATACAAATAATTCAAGGATATGGATTAACAGAAGGTGCACCGGTAGTTATAGCAGAAAATAAAAAATATGGAAAGCAAGGATCTATTGGATTTCCATTAAAAGGAATAGAAATAAAAATATTTAATAAAAATGAATTAGGTATTGGTGAATTAGCTTTTAAAGGACCAAATGCAATGTTAGGTTATTATGAAGATGAAGAAGCCACTAAAAAAGCTTTTACCGAAGATGGTTGGTTGTTAACTGGTGATTTAGCATATATTGATCCAGAAGGATTTGTTTTTATTACAGGAAGAAAGAAGAATGTAATAGTTTTAAAAAATGGAAAAAACATATATCCAGAAGAATTAGAAATGTTAGTTAATAAAATACCACTTGTAAAAGAATCTATGGTTTTTGGAATGCCGAAAGAAAATGATTTAGTATTATCTGTAAAGGTTCAATATAATGAAGAATATATTAGAGAAAAATATCCAAATGCAGATGAAAAGAAAATTAAAGATATGATTTGGGAGAAGATAAAAGAATTAAATAAGACTTTACCTACTTATAAATATATAAAGAATTTAATTGCAACAAAAGATGAATTTATAAAAACAACCACAGCTAAAATAAAAAGATATGAAGAAATTAAAAAAATAAGATATGCATAAAAAATATATAAAAAGAGGATTGCAAGCCTCTTTTTTTTTGTAATTTAAAATAGAATTATTAAAAATTTGTAAAGTTATTGAAAATATATTCATTAGTGATAAAATATATAAATAAAAGATGGAGTGTTTTAATGAAAAAATTTTTAACTCGAATATTATTGTTAATTTGTTTAATATTAATAGTTATAGGAGGAATTTTTTGTTATAAAGGTTATTCTTTATATAAAACTGCTATAAATGAAACTCCTATAAGACAAAAAGTGCAAGAAATTATAAATGATAAAGAACATTATACAAAGTTTAATGAATTACCTCAAAATTATATAGATGCTGTAATAGCAGTAGAAGATAGAAGATTTTTTGAACATAATGGAATAGATTTAATTTCTATTGCAAGAGCAGTTTTAAAAGATATTAAAAGTATGGAATTAGTTGAAGGAGGAAGTACTATAACTCAACAACTTGCTAAAAATACATATTTTACGCAAGAAAAAAAAATTACTAGAAAGATAGCAGAAATTTTTATTGCATTCGAATATGAAAAGGAGTGTAGTAAGGAAGAAATATTTGAACTTTATATAAATACAATGTATTTCGGTGATGGATATTATTGTATATATGATGCAGTTTCTGGTTATTTTGGAAAGTTAGCTAAAGATATGGATTTATATGAATGTACTTTACTTGCCGGAATACCTAATGCACCATCAGTATATTCACCAACAAAAAATCCAGAATTAGCTAAAGAAAGACAAATTCAAGTTTTAAATAAAATGGTAAAATATAAATATTTATCACAGGAGCAAGCTGATGAGATTATAATGGAAAAAACTTTTTAATTGTTCTTAGAAACGGAGGTCAAATGGAAGAAATTATTAATAAGATAATTGATATAGATAATAATTCAAAAAGAATTGTTGAACAAGAGTTAAAAAAGAAAAATAATATTGATGATTATATAGAAAGTGAATTTAATAATGAAAAAATTATTATAGATATACAATATAAAAAAGAAATAATAAAAGTTCAAGAAAAGTATAAAAATATGTTTGAAGAAAAGAAAAATCAAATTAAAGATTCAATAAATGAAGAAATTAAAAATATAGAAAAAAAGTATAGTGAAGTAGAAGATAAATTAGTAAATGATATTGTAGCAAAGGTAATTAAAGAGGAGGGATAAATGTTAAATAAGCTAAAATATCCTGCTCTTAGTGCTAAAATAAAAGGAATGTATGCAAAGCATTTTAATAAAACTGATATAGAAGAATTACTAAGACAAAATAATTTAAAAGATGCTATTTATATTTTGAAGACAAAGTTTCCAAGTTTAGAAAATATAAATGAAAATATGCATAGAAGAGAAATAGAGCAAGAACTTAATAATTTATTTATAGTTGATATATTAAAAATAAGTAAGTATTTAAATAAAAAAGAGAAAGAAATTCTTATGCAATTTATTTCAAAATATGAAATTAATTGTATAAAAAATGTTTTTAGAAATCTTACGGCAAATACAAATGATAGTAGTAACTTAAAAAATATTGATAATTGGACAAACAGTATTTTTACTTCTATAGATGGAATAAATGAAATAAATGATGAGACAGATTTTTTAAAAATAATTAAAAGCAAAGAGTATTATAATATATTTAAAGAATATGTGAAAGTAATAGAGAATGCACCATTAGAAGAAATAGAAGTAAAATTAGATAAATATTATTTTGCAAAAGTTTATGAATTATCTAAAAAAATAAACAAAGATTTTCAAAATATAATTGGTACAGAAATTGATTTATTAAACATAACTTGGATAATAAGAGCTAAACAATATTTTAAGTATTCAGATAAAGAAATTAATGATATAATTATTCCAATAAGATATAGACTAAATAAAGAGACATTAATAGATATAATAAAAGCAAATGATTTTGAAGAAATAAAAAACATATTAAAATATACAATTTATAAAAATATTTTTAAAAATTTAGAAACAATTGAACATGAAAAAAATAAGTATTTATATGTAATTTATCAAAAATTATTTAAAATGAATTTGTTTAATATTTGTACTGTTTTCTGCAACATTAATTTGGTTGATATAGAAATAAAAAATATAATTAATATTATAGAAGGAATAAGGTATAAAGTTGATAAATCTGAAATTTATAAAAGAATAATTATTTAGGAGGAGAAAAAAGTGGCAGTCGAAAGAATGAAACTTTTAAGTATAACTGGAAAAGAAGAAAATATTGATCAGTTTATTTCTGATTATTTGCTAGATAGTGGTATTCAAACTGAAGAGGCTGTTAAAGTTTTTGAAAAAGGTTGGAAATTAACTAATTTTAAGTATGATTCAACTGCTAAAGATTTGTTAAAAGACTGTAGTGAACTTCTAGATAAATATAAAATAAGATATGTTAAAAATTCAGAAAGTGAAAATATAAAAAGAAGTTTAAATGAATTACAAGAATATTTTAAAGGTATAAAAAATAATATAGAAGAATTAGAAAATTATATTGAAGATAAAAAGAAAATATTAGATGAATATAAATTAAAATCAAATTTATTGGAGTATGCTAAAAATTTGGATATTAATTTTTATACATTATACAATTTAGAATATATAAAATTTAGATATGGAAAAATTTCGAAAGAAAATTTTGGAAAATTGGAGAACAGTTTAAAGGATTTAAACGCAATTGTTCTTAAAGTAGGGGAAGATGACAAAGAAAATATTTGGATTATGTGTTTTTTAACAAAAGATATAAGTGCTAAGGCAGATAGTTATTTAAATGTATTTAAGTTTGAAAGACTTTATTTTCCAAAAGAAATTGAAGGAAATCCAAAAGAAATTTGGAGTGAATGTGAAAGAAAAATTCAGGAATTAACTTATGATATAGAAAACAAAGAAAATGAGTTATCAAGAATAGTAAATAGAGATACAGAAGATTTGCTTGAGTTGTATTCTGAAATTAATTTATATATTAAAATTAATAATGTAAAAAAATTTATGGCTTATGATGAAAATGGATTGTTTTATATTATTGGTTGGATTCCGGCAAAAGAACTTGCTAAAGTTTTGCCTAAATTATCGAAAGAGAAAGATATAAAATATGTAGTTAAAAATCATGATGAGGTTGCAAGTATACCTCCTACAAAACTTAAAAATAATAGATTTGTTAGACCATTTGAAACAATTGTTAAAATGTATGGTTTACCAAATTATACAGAATTAGACCCAACAACTTTTGTGGCAATAACAGCATTTATTTTATTTGGTTTTATGTTTGGAGACGTGGGACATGGTATAATAATTTTTTTAATAGGTTTACTAATGGCTAGAAAAAAAGTTCCTATGGGAGCAGTATTTGAAGTTGGTGGAATTGCTTCAATGATTTTTGGCGTTTTATATGGAAGTGTTTTTGGAAAAGAAGATATAATACCAGCAATTTTTATAAGTCCAATGCAAAATATACAGACTATGCTAATATATGGAATAATTATTGGTGTTATTTTAATTATATCAGCAATGATATTAAATATAAGGAATGGATTTAAAAATAAAAATAAAAAGAAAATATTTTTTGAAACAAACGGATTAGCAGGTTTAATATTTTATGTTATTGTTTTATTCTCAGGAGTATATTTTATATTAAATGGGAAAATGATAATATCTTTAAGTATTTTAAGTATTTTTATTATATTGTCTCTAATCGCAATAATGTTTAAAGATTTATTTTCTAAAATATTATTTAAAGAAGATGATAGTGAAAAAAGCTCATTTATAGAAAAAATATTTGAAATTGTAGAAATACTCTTATCTTTTGCAAGTAATACTATTTCATTTGTTAGAATTGCGGCTTTTGCAATAAATCATGTAGGATTATGTATGGCAATATATATTTTATCTAATATGATTAATGGAGCTGGAAGTTTAGTAGTAGCTATAATTGGAAATATAATAGTAATAGTGTTAGAAGGACTGATAGTAGGTATTCAGGTTTTAAGATTAGAATATTATGAATTGTTTAGTAGATTTTATACAGGTGATGGAAAAGAATATAAACCACTAAAAGAAAAAATTTAAATAAGGAGATAAAAAAATGAAAAAGAAAATTTTTACATTAAGTTTAGGAATAATGATTATTTCTTGTATTTTTGCTAGTTGTTGTTTTTCAGCTACAAAAAATTCTAATGAAAATATTGTAACAGAAGAAATGGTACAAAATATAGTAGATGAAAAAGTGCAAACTGCTGTGAATGGCGCTGTTTCACAAATGCAAGCAAGTATGGAAACAGACGAAAATCTACAAAATGAAAACGAGCAAAAATCAAATGGAATTGGAATGATTGCTGCTGCTATAGCTACAGGTTTAGCTTGTATTGGTTCTGGTATTGCTGTTGCAGTTGTTGCCTCAAGTGCAGTTGGTGCTATTAGCGAAAATCCTGAACTATTAGGAAAAACAATTATATTTGCAGGTTTAGCAGAAGGTATTGCTATTTATGGTTTAATTATTTCTATCATGATTCTTAATAAAATATAGGAGAAAACTGAAATTATGAGAATGGTTTGTATCAGTAAGAATAGAGATATATGTGTTGGACTTAGATTAGCTGGAGTTCAAGAATTCTTTATCAAAGATGATGAACAAATAAAAAATAAAATTATAGAGCTTTCTAAAGATACAAATGTTGGTATTATAAATGTTACAGAAGAGGTGTATCAAGTTGCTAAAGAAATAATTGATAAAATTTCTGACATTCAAGAATTACCTTTGATTGTAACAATTCCAAATTCATAATAGCAATAGAAAGGATTGAAATTATGGCAGAAAATATTGATAAAAAAATAGAAAAGATAGAAAAAAGCTGTTATGAGATTGCAAAAAAAGAATTAAAAGAATTAGAAGAAGAAAATAATATAAATATAAGTAAAAAAAAGTCTTTAATGTTAGAAGAATATAAAGATGAACTTTCAATTAAATATAATGATGATATAAGTCAAATAGAAAGAGACTACAATAAAAGTATCTTTGACTATGAAATGTTAGAAAAAGTAAAGTTAAAAGTATATAAAGAAGAAAAGATATATAGTATATATTCTAAAGTTTTAGAACAATTAAAAAATTATGTTTTTTCATTAGACTATGAAAAATTTTTATTGCATAATATCAGTAATTTATTAAGTAAATATAAAGCGGAAGATTGTATAATTTATTTAACTGAAAATGATTTTAATAAATTTGGAAAAAAAATTCAAGAAAAATTTAATTGTAGAATAGAAAAAATTGAAAATGAATATATTGGTGGATGTATAATTGTTAATGAATTAGAAAAAATTTCTATTGATAATACTTTAAAAACTAATATTCAAGATGAAATAAAGAAAATTAATTTTTAAAAATAGAGGTGGAAAGCTTGCAAGAAAAATATATAAATTCTATAAATGGACCAGTTGTAGAGGCAATAGGAGATGGCGATTTTGCAATGCATGACATGGTTTATGTTGGAAAAGAAAAATTAATTGGGGAAGTTATAAAATTAAATAAAAATATTGCTACTATTCAAGTTTATGAAGAGACAAGTGGACTAACAATAGGAGAAAAGGTTTTGGGGACTGAAGAACCATTATCAATTACTTTGGGGCCTGGAATTGTAGGAAATGTTTTTGATGGTATAGCAAGACCATTGGCAAAATTAGAAGAAAATACAGGTGTATTTTTAGAAAAAGGACAAAACATTGAATCTATTGATTTTGAAAAAAAGTGGTATTTTAATCCTATTGTGAGTGTTGGTGAGAAAGTATGTTTAAATACAATAATAGGAGAAGTCAAAGAAACTGAAACTGTAAAAAATATGATTATGAATCCTCATAAATTAGAAGGAGAGATAGTATATATAGCAGAAGAAGGAGATTATAGGTCAAATGAGGTTATAGCAAAAGTTAAGTCTAATGATAATGAATATGAAATAACAATGTGTCAAAAATGGCCTGTAAGAATATCTAGACCATATAAAGAAAGATTATCTGCAAATATTCCATTAATTACTGGACAAAGAGTAATTGATACTATGTTTCCTATTGCAAAAGGTGGTACAGCAATGATACCAGGAGGATTTGGAACTGGAAAAACTATGTTACAACATCAAATTGCCAAATGGTCTGATGCAGATATAATAGTATATATTGGATGTGGAGAAAGAGGAAATGAAATGACAGAAGTGTTAGAAGATTTTCCAAAACTTATAGATCCTAAAACAAAGAGACCATTAATGGAAAGAACAATTTTAATTGCTAATACTTCAAATATG
>CANQEK010000007.1 GCA_947594985.1 uncultured Clostridia bacterium | reverse complement strand
CCAGATGGAAAATATACAGTAAGAGCAACAGACAAAGCAGGAAATGTTGCAGAAGTAACATTTACAATTGATAGAGTAGCACCAGGTATGAAACAATTATCAATGGCAAATGAACAAGTAGTAACACCAGGATATGCAAAAGTAGGAGACAGCATTTGGGTATATGCATTATTTAATGAAAAATTATCAGTAGAGCCAGTAATAACAATCAACGGAGTAACAGCAACAAAGCAATATGATTATGTAGATGAAACACAACAACAATATGTAGCAGCAGTAATAATGACAGAAGATATGAAAGAAGGAGAAATACAATTTACAGTAAGTGGATATAAAGATTTAGCAGGAAATGAAGGAGCAGTATTAACAGAAAAAAATATAACAGAAGGAACAACAATTATATTAGATAAAACAGCTCCAGTAATAAATGTAGAAGAATTAGTAAACGGATATGTAAAAACAGAAACACCACAAGTAAATGTAAATGATGCAAATGAATTTGTAACAGAATTAATAGGAGAAGATGGAAAAACAATCAAAACAAGAAACTCTAAACTAAATCAAAAAACAAACGCATATTATGATAAATTTGGTCTAGGTACAAATTGGATACCAGACGGAAAATATACAGTAAGAGCAACAGACAAAGCAGGAAATGTTGCAGAAGTAACATTCACAATTGATAGGGTAGCACCAACGGGAAGTTATATAGAAATTAAAAACTTAGATCAAAAAACACCAGGGTATGCAAAAGCAGGGGACAGAATTTGGGTATATGCACAAATAAATGAACATTTATCAGTAGAACCAACAATAATGGTTAATGGAGAAAAAGCAAGAATACTTCAAACAGAAGATGGAAATAAATTTAATGCTAATTGGTATAAATATGTAGGCGAAGTAGTAATGACAGAAAATATGCCACAAGGAGAAATACAATTCACAGTAAGTGGATATAAAGACTTAGCAGGAAATGAAGGAACAGTATTAGGAAATTCTAATATAACGAAAAAAGACGGAAATTTAGAAAAAATTATATTAGACACAGTAAAACCTAGCATTAAAACTAGACCTGATTCAGAAACAGGAGTTATAGTAACAGATGAAAATGATTTCACAGTTGAATGGTCTAGAAAAGGTGGAACTGAAAAAGGTGTAGCATACAGTGATGATACTTATGGAAAACCAATGAGAAGTTTTGGTTTCGGATGGTATAAAGCTGGCGGTGAATTTAATATAGTAGTAACAGATATAGCAGGTAATGTATCTGAATATACAATTAAGGTTGAACCTTCAAATGATAGTGTAGAAAATGATGAAAATATTATTTTACCAACAATTGCTGATAATAAAGATTTAATAGTTGATTTAGAAGATATTACAGCTAATACAGAAGTTGTAGATCCAGAAGTTGATGAAAAAGAACCTGGAGAAACTAAGGCAATACCATCAGTAGAAGATACAGAAAAAGAAGAAGTAAAAACTGAAGAAAATACACCAGCAACTACTCCAGAAGTAACTCCAGAAACAAAAGATACAACTACACCAAAAACAGCAGAAAAATCTGAAGAGCAACCATCAGAGCAAAAAGAAGAAGTTCCAGTACAAGAAGAATTTGTTATACCAGAAGTAAAAGCAGAAGTTGTTGAATCAGAACCTGTTCAAGAATAATTTAAATAAAAAATTTATAAAAAATTTAAATTAAAATATAAAAAAGGAAAAAACATCATTTGTTTTTTCCTTTTTTATTTGATATTCCAAAAAATACCTCTATAAATAATAAAATTTATCATATAATAGTAAAAGTTAAATAAAATTATTAAAAGTCAATAAAAAAACAATATATTTAGAATAAATATATTGCTTTAATCAAATAAAAAAATTTAAAAATGTTAAAGACAATGATAATAAAAATGAACGCATTGACATTTTAACAGTTTTCTTTACTCCATACATAACTTTTGGAAGTGTTAAAATATTGTGTTTAACAACAGTAAGTCCCATAAGTTCAGATTTATCAAAAGTAATTTCACCAACAATACAAGAATCACTGTTTTCTTTTGATTCTTCTAGTTGCAAAAAATTAGATTTTTCTATAAATAAATTCATTAATAAATTGCTTTTTATAGTATTTAAGTACATATTTTCTAAATAAGAATTATTAATAAATTTTAAATAAACTTTTAATAATACAGGATTTTCAGTTAAATTTATATTAGGATTTAAAATTTCATAATTCAAAATATCACATCCATTTCATTAGTAAAATAATAGTACTACTATAGTAATTTGATTATATCATCATAATTTTTTTAGTTCAATAAAGTCATAAAATCTTAATAATAATGTAAAATAATATTAATATTACATAGTATTGAAAATAATATATTATAGTGATATAATAAACAAAAATTAAATTGGAGGGAAAAAATATGCAAATAGTAATAATTATATTAGTTGTTGTTATAATAGCAATAGTATTAATGTATAATAGTTTAATCCAAGCTAGAAATAAAGCAAAAAATTCATGGAGTCAAATAGATGTTCAATTACAAAGAAGATTTGATTTAATACCTAATCTTATTGAAGTAGTAAAAGGATATATGGAGTATGAAAAAGAAACATTAACAAAAGTAACAGAGCTTAGAACGTCATGGGCTAATGCTACTACAATTTCTGAAAAAGCAGAACTTAATAATCAATTATCAAGTGCATTAAAAACAATTATGGCAGTATCTGAGAATTATCCTGATTTAAAAGCTAATCAAAGTTTTTCTGAATTGCAAGAAGAATTAAGAAATACAGAAAATAAAATTTCTTATGCAAGACAATTCTATAATGATAGTGTTACAATGTATAATACAAAATTAGAAGTTGTACCAACAAATATAATAGCAGGATTATTCAATTTTAAAGCTGAAGAATTATTTAAAGTTGATTCTGAAGAAGCAAGAAAAAATGTAAAAGTTGATTTTAGCAAATAAAATTAAAAAGGCGTTACCAGAATCTGATAACGCTTTTGTTTTAATTAAAGTTATATAGAGGAAGAAATTATGTATGATGATATAAGAAAAAATAAAATTAAAACAGGGATAATAGTTTTTATTTTTTTAACAATGATAACATTGATTATATATTATATTTTTTATGCTTTAGATTTTGGTGAATATGCAATATTTGTAGCATTAACATTTTCAATAATATCAACAATAATAACATATTATAACTGTGATAAAGTAGTACTTGCTTCTGTTAAAGCAAGACCCGCTACAAAAGAAGAGGATTTACAACTTACAAATATATTAGAAGCATTGATGGTAGCATCAGGCTTAGAAGAAAAACCAAGATTATATGTTATTGATTCAAAACAACCAAATGCATTTGCAACAGGAAGAAACCCTCAAAATGCAATAATATGCGTAACAAAAGGATTATTGGAGAAACTAAATTATTATGAGTTGGAAGGAGTTGTAGCACACGAACTTGCTCATATAAAAAATTATGATATAAGATTGTCAGCAGTAATAAGTGTAATGGTAGGTTTTGTTATTATGATATCTGATACATTTGTTAGATTTTCTTTTAGACTAGGAGGAAGAGATAATGATGATAAAGGAAATTCAAATGCAATATTAATGATTATAGGATTAGTATTTCTTATAATATCTCCAATAATGTCACAAATCATACAATTAGCAGTATCTAGAAGAAGAGAATATTTAGCAGATGCTACGGCGGTGTCTTTTACTAGAAATCCAGATGGGTTAATATCAGCGTTAAGAAAAATAAGTTCTGATGATGAAGAGTTAGATGTAGCAAGTAATAGCAATGCTTATATGTATATAGTTACACCTTTTAAAAACAAAGAAAAAAAGAAAAGTAATATATTTTCGACACATCCTTCTACGCAAGATAGAATTGAATCACTTGAAAAATTAAGATAAAAAATTTTAATAGCTTGTATATAAGAATATAACTAGAAAAGCAGCCCGAAAGGCTGTTTTTCTGTCATTTTTCTTGATTGACAAACATATAAATTAAATATATAATGAATTCACAAATTAAGGGGGCTAATTTATGAAAACAGATGAAAAATTATCAATAAAGATAATTAGAAAAATTGTTTTTATAAGTATTATTTTAATTTGTATGTTAACGATAGGGGTTAAAGCATCTAAATCAGATGTAAATTATGTAACAATAATTTTTCCTGAGGGTTACGAATCTACAGTTATGACTTCTAATACAAAAGTATCTGATATATTAGCTGAAAATCATATTATAATTCTACCAGATGAAGTTGTTAATCCAGATGCTAATTCTAATATTGATTTCACAAAAACTATAAAGATTTCTAAAATAACAGATGAAAAAGAAATAATCTCTGAAGAAATTGAATCTGTTACTACAGAAGAAATATTAGGAAAATACGTTACAATTACAGAAAAAATAATCACAGAACAAGTTGAAATACCTTATGAAACAATAACCAAAGATGTCTCAAAAGAAGGAACTGAAACTAAAGATAAAGTACTTCAAGAAGGCGTTAATGGGTTAAAAGAAATTAAATATAAAGCAAAGTTTCAGAATGATGAAGAAATAGAAAGAAATGTAATTTCTGAGGTAGTAATTAGAGAGCCTGTTGATAAAATAATTCAAATTTCTACAAAAGTATCATCAAGATCAGGGGCTAGAACTACTGCACAAACTCCAGAAATGTTACAAGCTAGTGTAAATGGTATAACTCCTAAAGTAGTAAAAATGAACACATCAGCTTATTGTTCTTGTGCTAGATGTACTGGAAAAACAAATGGAATAACTAGTTCAGGAGCATCTGCAAAAGAATGGCATACAATTGCTGCAGGAGCAGGATATCCGATTGGAACGATTATTTATATTCCTAGTCTTGCAGACAAGCCAAATGGTGGCTGGTTTGTTGTTGAAGATAGAGGAGGAGCGATATCTAATAATAGAATAGATATATATATGGGTTCTCATCAATCAGCGATACATTTTGGTAGAAAAAATTTAGAATGTTATGTATATCAATAAAACTTAAGAATTAAAATATATACAAATAAAAGTTAAAACAATTTAATCCGTAGACATAAATTATATAAAAATTATATAAATTAATAAATAAAAGAAAGAGCAGTTTTTATACTGCTCTTTTATAATATCTATAAAGTGTTGAAAAATATAGGTTTTGTAGTTTTTAAATATATGTATAATAAAATTTTTTCGCATATAAAATTTATTATATTTTTTAAAATTAATTTAATAAAATTTAACAAAAAAGATATAAAACTTCTTAAATAATATTCCCTATAAAACTTCAACTATTGTAATATTAGTGAAATTGTATTATTTAGCTAATAATTGTATATTATTATTAAATAATTATGAAGTTTTAAAAGGAGTTCTATTTATGAAAACATTGAAGAAAGGAAAAACAAGGGTAAGTTTGAAGGCTAGAATAGTATTGTTATTAATAGTCTCATTGCTTTCAAACTATTTTTTAGTTTTAAGTGAATTTACAGGTATTGTATTAGCTACAACAGAAAATTTAGAATCACAAAATTCAACTGTTTTTCAAAATCTTTCTAAAGGTAGTAAAAGAGATGAAAACGAAGAAAATAATCTTCTAAATTCTTCTGAAACGGGTAATAAAGTCTCTAATGGAGATAATGTTAATGTTGTAAATCAAGAAAATGAAAATAATCAAGTTAATGAAGATGCAGAAAAAAGTGCAAATCGAGTAGATAACAGCAATACAGTAAATGAACAAGACCAAATCAACGAAGAAAATGAAGATTTATTATCAGAAGAAGGAAACAATGATTCTGCAAATATTGATGAAGAAGAACAGAATGAAAAAGAATTTGAAGATGAAAAACTTGAGAGTTCATTAAATATAGTTAATGCATATAATTTTTTAGGTGGAGTTTTAATAAAGACAGAAGTATCCATGTTAATAAAAAATATAAAATCAAATATAGATACAGAAAGAGTAGTAATAAGTGCCCCTAAAATAGAAGGATATAATTTAAGTAATGTATATTTAGAAAATGCAAATTTAAGTGATGCTTTATTATCTTATACATCAACTATAGAAAATAATGACATAAATATTGATATTGTTAGAAGTCAAATAGATAATGAACTTCTATCTGAAGAAGTAAACGATGAAAAAGATAATAATGAGGTACAAAATAGTGAAGAAACGATTTATACTACTGATAGATTAAATAAATTTACGATTATATATATATATGAAGGAAATGGAGAAATAGGGGCAATAGCAACAGAAGTTATAGATAAATTAAAATATCCAGAAGAAGAAAAGGAGCTTAAAGAAAGTATATCTTCAAATGTTGAAATAGTAGAAAAAGAAATAAATAATTATAATATCTCAGCAGAAAATACAAGTATGTATAAAGGATATTTGTATGCAAATTCAGTATCCAAACTAAATTATGATACAAAATACACGAGTATAGAAGAAATAGATGTAAATGAATTAAGAGATATAGATAATATATTAATAACGGAAAAAGCAGATAGAATAATATTAAAAGATGGAAATATAAGAGATATATCAGAATATACAAGTTATATTAAAACAGAAGTAAGTGTAGAAGAATATAATAATATACTTGGAGAAGAAGGATACATAGAAATTTATTCAAATGGAACTCTAATAGGAAAAATAGATAGAAATTGTAAAATAGAAAATGAAAAATATATTTATGAATATCCAGAAAGTATAAGTAATGTAGAAATTTCATTAAAAAATATGGAGAATAAAGGAAAAATAAATATAGTAAACCGTAAGAAAATAAGTGGAGCATCAAATTTTTCAAGACCAGAAGTAATAAATTTTGGGAAGATAGAAACAGAAGTTGTAATACAAGAATATTCTGAAGAAAAAGATGTATTAGTAAAATTATTAGAAGAAAATAAGAAATTAGAAATAAATTTAGAAGATACAGAATCAAAAATGGATTTAGCAATAAGTAATCAAACATTATCAACAAGTATAGACAATCAAGTAACATTTACAATAACATTAAAAACATCAGAAGAAAAATATGAATTATTTAAAAATCCAGTAATAGAAATAGAACTACCAAGTGATATAAAAGAAGTAACAATAGATAGTATAAACTTATTATATAAAAACGGATTAAGTATAGAAACATATGAAGTAGTAGAAGGACAATATGGTAATAAAATATTAAGAGTAGCCCTAAAAGGAAATCAAGAAGAATATACACCAGCGTTACCAAGTAGTGGAACAACAATAAACTTATTTACAACAATAAAATTAGATAGACTAACAACAAATAAACAAGCAAGTATAAAATTTAGATATACAAATGATATAGAAAGTAGAATAGCATATCAAGTAGAAGGAAAAGAATATGAAGAACAAAATTTAAATTTTGTATCAAAGAATGGATTATTAAAAGCATTAGATATAAGCAATATAAAAACAAATGAAGAACAAATAACGTATGATACAGAAGTTACAGAAATATTATTACAAAATGATACAAATAATCAAATAATAAAATATAAAGGAACAATAGTAAATAATTTCGAAAAGACAATAAATGAAGTAGCAGTAGTAGGAAGAATACCATGTCAAGGAAATGTTGATGGAAATGGAAATATCTTAGAAACAACAATAAATATGGAATTAAGCTCATTAGTTTCAACAAATGGAAGTAATGTAGAAATATATTATTCAGAAGATGGACAAGCTGAAAAAGATAGTGAAAGCTGGACAACAGATACAACAGATATAAGTAAATATAAATCATTTAAATTAGTATTTACAAATCAAGAAATGAAACAAGGAGAAAAATTAGAATTCTTTTTTGATATGAGAGTTCCAGACAATATAACATATAACCAGAAAGCATATCCAACGTATACAGCTTATTATAAAATAGATAATCAAGAATTATATGGAGTATGTACAAGTAAATTATTTACAGAAGTAAAAGAAGTAACAATAGAAGATTATCAAGAAGAAGAGAAAGAAAAAGTAGCAAACTTAGATGTAAAAACAGTAGTAAGTCAATCAGGAAAAGAGCTATCAGATGTAGATACAGTTCATGAAAGAGAAATAGTAGATTATAAAATATATGTAAAAAATACATCAACAATAGCAGCAAAAAGTCTACAAATAAGAGCAAGGTCAGAGAAGGCAAATTTATATTATATATATTATTTTGATTCAGATGAATATGATATGGAAACAGTAGAAACATATTATTATTACAAAGAAGATGAAGATGGAAGTAAAGGATTTGAAGAATTCGAAATAGAAACATTAGAACCAGGAGAAACAAAAATATTTACTTATAAAGGAATAGCAAAAGAGATTGAAGATGGCGAAGAATCAGAAATATATTCGAATATAGAAATAGTAGCAGATGGAGTAGAAACAAAAACAATACAAACATCAAAAAACAAAATAGAAAGTGCAAAAATGTCCTTAAAGTTGGAATATTATTCAAGACAGATTGTTGGGGAAAATAGTACAGTAGCTGGTGATGTATTACAATATAGATTATTTGTAAAAAACATATCTAATGAAGCAATTGAAAATCAAGAAGTAAATTTTGTAATTCCAGATTTTGTAGAATATAACGATTATGAAATATCAGGAGCAGAAGATTGCACAATAAAAGTAACAGAAATGGGAGAAAATAAAGTAATTGGAATAACAATTCCAAAAATAGAAGTAGGAGAAGAAAAAAATTTAAAAATTCCTGTAGTTGCAAAAGATTTAGATACATCATTATTGAGTACACAAATAGAATTCTATGCATACACAAATATAGGTGGAGAAATAATAAAATCTAATAGATATTTACAAACAGTATATCAATCAAAAACTGTTGTAGAATATGAATTTACATCAGATAGAGATACAGATGTAATTTTAAAAGATGGAGATTTAATAAAATATACCTTAACAATTAGGAATGTTGGATTGTTAGATGCTAATTTTTTAGAAATATCTGATGAATTAGCAAATGGATTAAATTTAGAAAGCATTAAATTGATTAAAAATGGAGAAGAAATAAATAAGGAAGTATATAATGACTATAGATTATTATTATCTACTACAATAAATAAAGGAGAAGAAATAAAAGTAGAAATAATAACAAGAGTTTCTGAAGATAGGTTACTTTTTGATCAAAAAACAGTAGAAAATAAATTGACAATAGATGGTGGTAGCTATTTTGATAAATTTGATACAAATGTAATTATATTAAATGTAAATAATTATAAGGTAACAGTAGATCAAAATGACGATACAGAAGATCCACCTATGCCTCCTCCACCGGTAATAGAAGATGGTCCTGATGAAGATGATGAGAATAATAAACCAGATGATAATGTAGATGACAATGATGAAAATAATAACAATGATAATAATGATAATCAAGATGAAAATAATAATGTAAATGATAATCAGAATAGTGATAATCAAAATAACAATAATCAAAATAATGATAATCAAAATAATGATAATCAAAATAATGATAATCAAAATAATGATAATCAAAATAACGATAACCAAAACAATGATAATCAAAATAATGGTAGCCTAAATAACGATAATTCAAATACCAATAATGACAATAATACAAATAATAATTTAAATAATCAAAACAGCAACAGTAATTCAAATAATAATTCAACAAACAATAATAATTCAAATCAACCACAAAATAATATTAAAACTAAAAGTACATATAGAGTAAGTGGAAAAGTTTGGTTAGATAAAAACAAAAATGGTATTTATGAAAACGGAGAAGAATTTATACCAAATATAAATACATTAGTTTATAAAGTAAATACAAATGGAAAAATAGAAACAAATACTATAATATCAAATACAAAAACATCAGAAAAAGGAACATATGAATTAAGTGGTTTAGAATCAGGAAAATATGTAATAGTATTTGAATATGATACAGAGATGTATTCAGAAACAAAGTATCAAGTAAAAAATGCAAAAACAAATGAAAATTCAGATGTAATAACAAAAATATTAGATAATACAAATAAAAAAGTAGGAATGACTGATGTAATAGAAATATCTAATGCAACATTAACAAATATAGATATGGGATTAATATTAAATAATGAATTTGATTTTAAATTAGAAAAATATGTATCAAAAGCTGTTATACATAATTCAAAAGGAGAAAAAGAAATTAAATTTAATAATGAAAAAATAGTAAAAGCAGAAATAAACTCAAAATTATTTGAAAGATCAACAATAGATATTTACTATAATATAATAGTAGAAAATGAAGGAGATATAGCTGGATATGTAAGCAAAATAGTAGATTATTTACCTGAAGGACTAAGTTTTGATGAATCAAGAAATGCAAATTGGTATAAGACAGAAGAAGGATTATATTACACAGGATTGATAGATAAGCAAATAAAAGCAGGAGAAAGAAAGACGATAGAATTAGTATTAACATATGAAAGTAATACAATACAATCAAGAAAAATATTAAATTCAGCAGAATTAGTAGAAATATCAAATGATAAGGGATTAAAAGATATAGATTCAATAGAAAATAATAAAAAAGAAGGTGAAGATGACTATGGACAAGTAGAATTACTGGTAACATTATCAACAGGAAAAGTAGTAAGTAATGTATTATTAGTAATTGCAATGATATTAATAATAGGTGTAATGGCAATAATAACACCTAAAGTATATAAAAACGTAAGAAATAAAATATACAAGTAAGGAGGTGAAAAAAGGTTGAAAAGAAAGATAAGTAAATTAATAATTATATTGTTATTTTGTTTAATATTTTTACAATATATTAAAAGTTCTTCTCTCGCTGTAAATGGTTATTATGAAAGCGGGCATAATAATGATGATTATTACTATTATATAGATTGTAAGTACCATGGACATCATCATTATGTAAAAAGATATTATAGATATGTTAATTTTGCTAGATTAGGATATGATGAACTAAAGAAAATTAAGTTTGGAGACATATATGATACAAAAGCAGAAAAAGACATGTGGACTCAAGCTGATACTAGTTGCGATAATATACCATTAAGATATAATAGGCAATTTTGTTCACAGACAGCTTGTATTGAAAAAGCTCAAAATGTCGATGATAATGGTGAAAATAATAATCCTTTAGTAATAATAGATGTTAATTATGATGGCACATCTTATACAAAGACTAGATTAATAACAAAAAACGGAACGTATGATGATGATGACGCTATGTATGCAAAACTTGCGTATATAGCTGCAAAAGCAGAGGAATTTGATAAAAATCCAAATATAAATGGTCTTTATGATAATTACCTTAATTATTCTGTTAATGAAATAAAAAAACAAAACAATGATAATTGGAATGGAACAATAGGGGAAGAATATGGTATTAAAGCATGGGAATTTAAATGGGCTTTAAGTTATTTATATAATAATGATCTTAGAGAGAGAATATCTGATACAGCTCACATAATATTGCCATTTGACAGTCAAGGAGGTAAAGATAATACATATTATGAAGATGCTAAAACATATGCAGAAAATGGGTCTATTAATGGAAAACAGTATTCTGCTAGAATAATTATTATGGGAGGCGATAGTCAAGCAGTTGTAATATTATCAGGAAAAGAAGTTCCATTGCAATGTGATGTATCTGTAGAGAAAAAGAGAATAAATGATGAATATACTGAAATTGGTAATTTAGCACAATTTTCCATAGTTATAACGAATAAAACTGTTAGAAAAATAACTTTAGATGTAACTGATACTTATAATACTTCAGAATATGAAGCTTTTGAATTTGATGGTGAAATATATGATATTAATAAACCGCGAAACCCAGGAAATTTAACAAAAACTATAGATGTGTATCCAGGAGAAAATCATATTTCAGTAATGATGAATGTAAAAGAAACTGCAACTCGTGGTAAAAAGATATATAATGATGTAAAAATTAGTAATTTTAAAATAGATGGAAAAAGTATAAAAAATAAAAGTCGGAAATAAAGAATCAGATAGTGAATATTATATCGTAAGAAAATATGGTATAAGTATTAATAAATATATTTGGAATATTGCTGGAAAAGATACAAGTAGTAGAGAAAAAAACAAAAATTCTACTGTTTATGCAGAAATAGGTGATAGTGTTTGTTTTGCTATAAAGTTAACTAACAATGGACAGACAAATACATATGGAGCTTTATATAATATACAGATAAAAGATGATATGACAAATAGTTCATATTTACAATTTGAATCATATTGGAATGGAAGTAGTTGGGGAAATTCGTTACCTAAAAATTGGAAACAAATAAGTGGGGGATATGAATATAATGTTCCAAGTGGTGGTGGATTAAAACCAGGAATAAGCGATTGTTTATATATAAAATATAAAGTTATTAAAACAAGTAAACAAAATGACGATAACCAAACTATTGTAACAAATAAAGTAACAATTACTCAAATAAAAAATAGAACAGGACATATTTTATATAACAATTCAAGAAATTATATGAATTCGTTATCAAAAGAATCTTCAGATAAATTTAGAAATAAAGTATATCAAGTAGAAATAAAAAAAGATATAAAAGGAGATTCTCGAATAACTAGTTATTATGAACTTGGAGATACAATAACGTATGAAATAACAGTAACAAATAAAGGAAATTCCAGTGCCTATGGGAATTTAAAAGATATATGGATAAAAGATCAATATAATAGTAGTGATTTAACTTTAAGTAAGTGGAATATAAATGATGGTTGGTCACTAAATTTGTCAGGAAATGAAGAGTTATATATATATAATGGAACGATTTCTCCTGGACAAAGTGTTAAATTGGAACTTACATTTACAATCACAAAACCTCCAATAAAACTATCTGGTACAAATGTAAATCCAGCAGTTACTGAGAGTGTAAGCATAGTAGAAATAGAAAATAAAAATAATCAATATATATACAGGGATGGAAAAATATCTGGAACATCAGAAACAAATTATATGATGGATACTAGTACATTGTCTGCAAGTAAAACTGTTTATTTAAAAATATATCAAGTAAGTATACAAAAAACCGTAGATAAGCAATATGCTGAGCCGGGAGAAAAAGTAACATATACTATTAAAGTTAATAATAAGGGAAATGATACAACAAACTATGGAAACATAAAAAATATAAAGATTAAAGATATTTACAATAAAAATGAATTAACTTTGGTAGAAACGAACGTAAAAGATACTGATTGGACACAAAATGGTGATGTATTTACATATAATAATAGCGTATCGCCAAGATCGCAAATATCAACAAGTTTGGGCTCAAATGGATACAATTCTACTCAAGAATTAAAACTTGTATTTAAAGTAAATAAAAAAAGTAAAACAAACGTTAAAGTTAATGAAACAGTAAGAATAACACAAATACAAAATAAAAATGGAAAAGATATATATACTGATTCAGATGGAAATGGAACTTCTGAAAAAAATTACACTTCAGGTTCTAATACTTTTTTTGCTAGTGTAGATGTAACAGTTAAAATATATAAATTAGATATAACCAAAAGCGTATATCGTATATATAATAAAAATGGACAAGAAATTTCATCTAAAACTGAAGCAGAAATGGGAGATACAGTAGTATTTTTAATAGAAGCAAAGAATTCAGGTGACAATAATAATTTATATGGAAATATAGATGAAATAGTATTATCTGATTATTTTGATAATAGATACTTAGAATATGTGAAAATAGATAATAGTGAACCAAATAGTAAACTTAAATCATTGAGTTATTGGAACTACAATGGTGGATTGTCATATACAAACGAACCTAAAACAGAGTTGAAATTTAAGCATAAAGATCCAACAGTATCGCTAGCACCATCACAGTCAGAATCGTCAGCAGTGTCTATAGCTCCAGGAGGAAAATCAAAATTCTATGTTTACATGAAAGTAAAAGAAGATATTAATCCAAATGATTTAGCAAATGATATAACAGTTACAAATACAGCAGAAATAAAACCTGAAGATAGTGTAAAAAATAAATATAATACAGATATAAGAGATGTTTTAAATGGTACTCTAAAAGATAATGCTTCAGTAAAAATATTATCTTATAAAATAAGTGTTAACAAATATATTACTAAGTATAATAATGCATCACTTTCAGGTAGAGATAAGTTATCTCTTCAAAGTAGAAATAATTCTCCAGTTGAGGTGGAAAAAGGAGATTCAGTTACATATACAATAAAATTAGAAAATAAACATAATTCTGTACTTAAAAATATTACTTTTAAAGATATTATGGAATCTGGAATAGAAGTTTCAAGTAATTTTGCAAGAGGAGGAATAATTACTGCAAAGAAATCTACTAAAACAGGAACGCAGAATGTAAGAATAAAATTAATACAACAAAGTACTAATATACAAACACGTGAAAACGAAATAGAATTGAAATATGAAGATACTCTTCAATCAGGAGAATATATTTTAATAGAAATAGAATGTCAAATTATGAAAACAAATATGTATTTACCAAATTTGAAGAATCAAATAATAATTACATCTGTTCAAAATAGAAATGAAGTGGATGTTTCTAAAGCTTTAAATTATACAGAAAATAAGAATAATGATTATTTAAGATTAAAGAACTTAGTAATTTCAGGAACAGTATGGTTAGATTCGAATACAGATGGAAAAATTAGTAATGGCGAAAAGAAACTTTCAGGAATAGAAGTAATTCTTCATGATGATACAAACAAAAAAATTGCAACAACGCGTACAGATAATAATGGTAAATATAATTTTTCAAGTAGTACAAATGGTACGGGTAGTGGTTCAAGCAAAGTAATGATTGATGGAGATGGTAGAGTTGTAAAAGCAACAAATAGAGATGATAAAACAGGAAATTATTCAGCAAATAGTAAGTACATAAATTATTATATAGAATTCAGATATAATGGTGTTCAATATAAATCAACCCCAACATATTCTGGAAGAAAAAATATTAATCAATCTAATAACTCTTATAATACAGCATATATGACTGACTCAAATGCGATAGAATACGAAGATCAAAGAGGAAAATTAGATAAATCTTTAGAAATAATAGGATATAATCAAGCATGGGATAAGAATGGTACAAGAATGGATTTACAATTTACCAAAGATGGTCATAAAAGCACACTATCATTAACAGATCAAACAGCGATTGGAGCATATAGTTTCGTAAAAGGTAAAAATTATGGAAAAGGACTATCTAATGGTTCTAATATAGATATGTTATTCTTTAATGCAAATTCAGAAAGTGCTGAAACAGATTACTTAAAATTTATTAACTTAGGTTTAGTAGAAATAGAAAAAGTTGATTTAGAGTTAAGAAAAGATTTATTATATTCAACTGTAATAATAAATAATCATGAATTAAATTATGATTATGGTCAAATTGGAAAGACTCTATATTATAGAGGTACAGAAGGCAAGGAAGAACCATATGAAATGAAATTATATAAATCAGATTATTATTATAGATGTGATAAGTATAAAAATGCTGGACTTAAGGACGAAAGTACTGAATTAGAGTTATATCTAACATATAAGATAACGATAACAAATAATTCAAAAACTAATACAAAGGCCAAAATTTATGAAATAGTAGATTTCTATTCAGATCAAATGGGAATAGAAAGCATAATAATTGAATCAGAAGATGCAGAAATGTATTATTATAGTGAGTCTAATAATAGTGGAATTAAGGTTCAAGAAACAAGTAATTATAATAAAAATATAAATTATAATTTTTCTGAAAAAGGATATAAGACAATATTTATAAGTGGTAAGGATGGAGACTTTATGAGTTTAGCAAAAGGTGAAAGTAAGGATATAACAATTGTTTATAAGGTATCTAAATCTAGAGATAAAAATAGAGCAATAAATATGAATGATAAGATAAATGTTGCTCAGATAAGTGCATATGGAGCCAAATTAATTGATAATGCAGGAAATGAAGGAATTTCAATAATTGATCAAGATTCAAATGCTGGTAATATAAATAAGAGTTCAAATAAGAGTGCAGTTGACATAGATGGCATAGAAGTTTATGATGATAATGCATTTAGAATAAAAACAGAACTTAAATTTAAAAATGGTACATCACCTGACAAAAATAATCCTAGTACACCAGTCAAAGATGGATTTGTAACAGGAGAAAGAGAAATTTCAGGAATATATTTTGAAGATCTACTAAGCGAGCTTGCAGATGGATTTGTAGGTTACGGTGTAAAAAATAATATAAATAAAATATATATTCAACAAAATGTAGGAAATGGGTTATATGATGAAAGATATGAGGACAAACCAGAAGAGTATAAAGATAAATTATTGCAAGGTATGACTGTAGAGCTAATTGAAATAATAGAAAAAGGAGGTAAAATTTATGAAGAAACTTTAGATTATGATGGGTGTGCACAAGTGAAAGTACAAACAGATAGCGATGGTATTTACAGTATAAAATCATTTATACCGGGAGATTATATAATAAGATTTAGATATGGTGACAAATATATAGATAAAAAGATAACTGAAAATTCTTTAATTCATAATGGACAAGACTATAAATCAACTACATATAATTTAAGTATAAGTGATGAAACTCCTAATAAGGAAAAATTAAAGGAATTAACAAACGAAGAAACTCATAATTCAGATGCAAGAGATAATGAATATAGAAGATTAGAGATAATGTCTTATTCTGAAACAATGACAAATAAAATAGCTGAGTCTTTTAAATATGACAACTATGAAAATTATAAGAATAAAGATGTCAATAATGTTATAACAGTAGGAGAAAATGATGACTACTTAAATACTTTTATAGATTCAACAAATGGATTTGCAGATACCGTGAAATTTACAATTGGAATTGAAAATGAACTTATAGAAAAATTGATGAAACAAGTTAATGGAAAAGATCATATAGATTTTAAAGAACATGTAGATAAAAAAGATGCAGAAGTTGCAAAATTAACATATAAATTACCAAATATCGATTTCGGTATAAGCTATAGACCAGAGAATTTAATAACTCTAGAAAAGAAAATAAAATCTATGACGTTAAAAACTTCAACAGGAGAAGTATTAGTATCAGTTCAATATGATAAGAATGGAAACAAAATAGGAACATCTCAAGGATTAGAAAAAGTACAGTCAATGGATAGTACAAATGAATTACAAGGCTTTAGATATATTAATGTTGATGAAGACTTAATGCAAGGTGCAACCATATCAATAGAATACTATATAATAGCAACAAATCAAGGTGAAATAGATACCGTTAATAAAAATTTAATTGATGGAGGAGGACCAACAAAAATTATTAACGATATGAATACATCGAAAATGTCTTATTTTGAAATAGACAAGAAAATTCATGAAAGGTCATATTACGGTAAATATTTAGGAATAATTTACTATAAAGGAAAAAATGGATTTAAAGATGAGAAAGCAGAAGATTTAAGACCAGTACCAATAAGAGTAGAAAAAATAATTGATTGGGTAGATAATGATGCTACATTTAATGCACAAAATAATAATACGAAAAATAAATACTGGGTAACAACAACTGAAGAGGAGTTAAATGAAGCTGGATTAACCACAAAATATAATAAAGATAAGAAATATGTAGATGATAAACAAAGAGAATATACAACGGACTTAAAGAAAAACATAGTAGTAAATGCAACTGATAGTTCAGTAAATGAAGAACTAATTAAAGATATAATTCCAAAACAAATATTATTAGACGAAAAAAATGAAAAACAAGTATCAGAAGAAAATGTAAGCGCATACATAACAATAGAAATAAATTCAGTATTGGGAGCTGGAACAGAAAATGATAAAATGTCATATGAAAATATAGCAGAGGTAGCACAATTTTATACTATAGTTGGAAGAAGAACAAATTTTGCTAGCACAATAGGAAACTTAGACTTGACAGCAGAGGGTAAAACACCATTTTATAATGCATCTAAAGAACCAGATTCAACAGGAACAGAAGTAGTAACATTAATACCACCAACAGGACTAACAAAGTACAAACTATTTATGGCAAAACATGGAACAAAAATATTGATAAGTCTAGTAGTAGTATCATCTATAATGATAGGATATGTTTTAGGAAGAAAAAAAATATTTAAAAAGAAAGTTTATAAATAATTTAACATTTTCCTATAATAAATAAAAGGAGCAGTTTTCACAAAACTGCTCCTTTTACATGAGTAAATAGTCAAATAAAAATTCTAAATAATTGCTTTACATAGCAGTAAAAATATAGAGTTTTAAAGAGTGAAAATCAAGTTATAAAATTATTTTGAAAATTTTTATAAATTCTATTGACATATAAAAATCTTTGTTGTATATTTTTATAAATTTTTAATTATTTCAAAATTCTGAGGCGTTCGCCTAAAAATTTCAATTTAAAAACTTAATAAAATTAATAATAGGAGGAAATTATTTGTTATCTATTATAAAAAGTATGTCATTACAAGGATTAGAAGGAATTTTAATAGATGTAGAAGTTGACATTTCAGCTGGAATGCCTTGTTGGGATATAGTTGGATTACCAGATATTAATATAAAAGAATCTAAAGAAAGAGTACGAACAGCAATTAAAAATTGTGGTATAGAAGTATTGAGTAGAAAATATATTATAAATTTATCTCCAGCTACAATAAGGAAGGATGGTGCAGTATTAGATCTTGCTATTGCAGTTGGTGTTTTAAGTTCAATGGAAATTATAAATAATAGAAGTTTAGATGATACAATATTTGTAGGTGAATTATCTTTAAATGGAAAACTGAATAAAGTAAATGGAATATTACCAATATGTATAGAAGCTATAAAATATGGGATAAAAAGAATTATACTTCCAAAAGAAAATGCAAAAGAGGCCTCTATAGTTGATAAAATTGAAGTTATAGGAATAGATAATTTATCTCAAGTTATAGATTATTTAAATAAAAAAATAATATTAGTTCCGGAAAAAATAAATATTGATTTAGAAAAAAGAGAAGATAAATTCAAAATAGATTTTTCAGAAGTAAAAGGTAATAAGTTAGTGAAAAGAGCATTAGAGATTGCAGCAGCTGGAAGTCATAATTGTTTATTAGTAGGACCGCCAGGTACTGGAAAAACAATGCTTGCTCAAAGAGTTCCAACAATATTACCAGATTTAACTTTTAAAGAAGCCTTAGAAATAACTAAAATTCATAGTATAGCTGGAATTTTAGAGGAAGGATGTTTTGTAAGAAAAAGACCATTTAGAAGTCCTCATCATACTATAACAGAAAAAGGTCTAATAGGAGGAGGAAAAATACCTAAACCAGGAGAAATTAGTTTAGCTCATTTAGGAGTTTTATTTTTAGATGAATTATTAGAGTTTAATAAAAATACTTTAGAGGTATTAAGAGGACCAATTGAAGACAGAATAATAAATATAAGTAGAGCTGGAGTTAATATATCTTATCCTTGTAATTTTATGATAATTGCTAGTATGAATCCTTGTCCATGTGGGTATTATGGAAGTAATATAAAAGAGTGTATATGTACGGAGAAACAACGATTGGCATATAAATCAAAATTGAGTGGACCGATGATGGATAGATTTGATTTACATATCAAAGTTCCAGTTACAGATTATAAAAAATTAAAAGAAATAGAAACAGAAAAATCTATAACAATAAAGAATAGAGTGAATTTTGCTAGAAAAATACAACATCAAAGATATAAAAATTATGATATATATTCAAATTCTGAACTTACTCCAGAATTAATGGAAAAATATTGTGTACTAGACAAAGATGCAAATGATATATTAAATAGTTCATTTGATAAGTTAAAAATGAGTATTAGAGCATATTCTAAAGTTTTAAAAGTTTCAAGAACTATTGCTGATTTAGATGATAAGGAAAAAATAGAGGTTCCACACGTTTTAGAAGCTTTGCAATATAGGTATTTAGATAAAATATAGTCTATAAAATAAATTTTAAGAGAAAATTATAACAATAAATCAAAGGAAAAATATACAAAAATTAGAGAGAAAATATATAGAAAATATATAGAAAATATATAGAAATAAATATAAAAAAATATAAAATTAAATGAAAGGATATAGAATTTAATAATTATATATAACATAAATGAAATATAAAATAATAGAGTTAGAAAACAAAGATTTTCCAGATAAATTAAAAAGGATAAAAAAAACGCCAAAGAAATTATATATGATCGGAAATACTGATTTGATATATGAAGAATGTTTTGCAATAGTAGGTTCAAGAAGAATAACAGAATATGGTATAAAGAATTGTTATAATTTTACTAAGGAATTTGCTTTAAGAGATATACCTGTTGTAAGTGGTTTAGCAATCGGAACAGATACTATAGCTCACAAAACAGTACTTGAGTATGGTGGAAGGACGATAGCAGTTTTAGGAAGTGGATTTAATAATATTTATCCAGAAGAAAACATACCACTTTTTGAAAAAATAATTGAACAAAATGGTTTGGTTATTACTGAATATGAATTAAATGAAGGAGTAGTGAAGAAAAATTTTCCAGAAAGAAATAGAATAATAACAGCTCTTTCAGAAGGGGTTTTAGTTATTGAAGCATCATATAGGAGTGGAACTAGTATAACTGTTAATAAAGCTAAAGAACAAGGGAAAAAAGTATTTGCAATTCCAGGTAGATTAGATAATTATCTTGGAATTGGCGTAAATAATATTATAAAGAAAGGAGGAATTTTAACAACTTCAATAAATGATATTGTTAATATTTTTCCACATTTTAAGGAAAAAAAGAGGAAAAATATTAATGAGAGAAACTATAAAAGTGGAAAACAAATAAATTATAATACAAATAGAAATAATAAAGATTGTAGTGATGTTATGTTAAAAAATAAAAAAATTGATAATATTGAAATAAAAAGCGAATATAGAGTAATTTACGATATCTTAAAAAATCAAGACTATTGTATAGAAGAGATTTTATTAAAAACAGAATTAGATATAAGAAATGTTCTTGTTTTATTAACTAAAATGGAGCTTGAAGGTTTAGTAATTAATTTGGATGATGGGAAATATAGAGTTGTTAAATAAGAAAGATAAAATTAAAAAAAAGATATTATAAATATAAAAAATAAAATTATATATAGGATGAAATAAAAAAGGAGGAGATTATAAATATATAATAAAGATATAGGTAAAATAGGTGAAATAGAAGCAATAAAATATCTTAAAAAAATTGGATATACGATTTTAGCACAAAATTTTTTTACAAGAAGAGGAGAAATAGATATAATAGCTAAAGATAGGCAAGAATATGTTTTTATTGAAGTAAAAGCTAGAAAATCTAAAAAATATGGTTTTCCAATAGATGCTGTAAATAAACAAAAAGTAAGACATATAGAACTTTGTAGTAAATATTTTATTTATAAATATAGATTAGAAAATAAATTTATTAGATTTGATATTATAGAAATATACATAAAAGGAAAAAATAAATTAATTAACCATATAAGAAATGTATTATTTTAGTTAAAAGAATGTTACAATACTTGTTTTAGTCACAAATTATATATATAATTATTTTGAAAAAGTTTATTAAGGAGGAATCTATTATTAATTATTTTAATAGCTAATAATAGAAATAATTTAATGAATAATAAAGAATGGAAAAGATGGCTATTTTGGTTTTCATTTGCAGTTGCGACAGTAATAGTATATAAAACTATAGATAGTGTAATTGAAATATTTACGGTAATAGGTGACTTTTTTAGAATGTTAATGCCATTTTTAATGGCAGTATTAACTGCGTATATATTATATATACCATGCAAAAGTACAGAAAATGTTTTTAAAAAGACAAAATTAAAAATTATAAATAAGCATTCTAGAGGGCTAAGCGTATTATGTATCTATTTAGTAGTTATATTATTAATATTTATAATAATTAATTTTATTTTACCTAGTTTATCCTCTAGTATAAAAGATTTAGCTAATAATATTCCTAGTTATTATAATAGTGCTATAGATTATTTTAACAACTTAGATGAAGAATCATTATTATATAAATTGAATATAAAAGAATATATGAGCTCAATACAAGATGTAAAAATAGAAAAAGAAATAATTAAATGGATTAGTTTTGACAATATAAGTTCTTATATAAAAGGAATAATGGGTGCTACAAATGTAGTTTTTGATGCATTTGTAACTATAGTGGTTTCTATTTATATGTTATTAGAGAGAAATGATATAAAAAGCTTTTTACAAAATTTATCAAAAGCAGTATTTGATAAAAAAACGAACGAAGCAATATCAGGATATTATAAAAAAACAAATAGTATATTCTTTAGTTTCATAACTAGTCAAATTTTAGATGCTTTTGTTATAGGAATTATAATGTCAATAACATTATCTATAATGAAAGTTAAATATGCTGTTTTATTAGGATTTATAATAGGATTATTTAATATTATTCCGTATTTTGGAGCAATTGTAGCAGTTGTAATAACAGTTATAATAACGATTTTTACTGGTGGTTTTATGCAAGCTATTTGGGTTGCAGTTGCTACTATAGTATTACAACAGATAGATGCTAATATAATAAATCCAAAAATATTAGGAAGCTCTTTAAATTTAAGTCCAATTTTAGTAATATTTGCAGTTACATTTGGAGGAAAATATTTTGGAATTTTAGGAATGTTTTTAGGTGTTCCAGTAATTGCATTTTTGAAAGTAATTATTATGGATTTTATTAAGTTCAAAAATAATAAAAAAGACTTAAAAGCAGATAATACCTAAAAATAAATGTTAAAAATTATAAAATAAAAAATATTAATAAAAATATATTGGTCTAGAAGGAAAATGTAAAAAATAAGTAAATATTTTTTGTTAAAGTAATAAAAATAGAGTTATTATACTATTCATATAGCATAATAACTCTATTTTAAATGTTATAATATTTTACTATATTAATATTTTATAATATTCATTATTTTTGAGTTTTTTATGTTTAAATTCAAAAATTTTATATTTTTAATTATATTATTTCCAAAGAATTTAGTATGTGAAGATTATTTATAGTCTTTTAAATTATTATAATTTATAGTATTTTAAAATTATCAATAGTTTCATTAATAATATTTTTATAATTATCTAAGTCATCTAGAGGAAACTCAATATCTATAATGTAATAGCCATTTTCAGTTTCAAACCAAATTACTTGTAAATAAAAAGCAGTTTTAATTTGTGAATCTAAATAATCCAAACTATATGTATATATTGATTTATCATCTTTTTTAAATTCTCTTAATTCAGACAAGTTTGAATAAGTCTTATATTCTTTTAAATAAGCATCTAAATCAGCTTTTGCAATGTCTGATAATGAGCGATTTTCAATTAAAGTTTCATGTGAAACAAAAATATCTAAATTATTGTCTGATCTAAGTTCAAGTAAATAATTGTCACTAGAAAAAGAAGTTAATCCATAATCTTTAGATAATGTAAGTTTTATAGAATTGTTTTTATCTGTGAAAATAGTGTAAGGAAGGGAGTTTGTATCTTGCTCTATTTTATTAGAATATGTAAATTTAAAAATGACAATAGAAGAAATAGTAATAATTATAATTAATATAATTACTACTAATAATATTATTTTTTTAATATTCAATTCTTTGTGAAAATTAAATATTTCGTTCATAATATATTCATTCCTATCAATTTAATAATTTAATAATTTAATAATTTAATTAATGTAATTTCCTTTAAAAATTAGAAAAATCATAAAATTTTGATAAATAAAATAATAATTATTTTATTTAGAAATTTCTTAATTTTATTTTATTAGTAATCGCTTATATAGTCAATAGTTTATTAAATATTAATTTATTAGTTAATTAATTTTAAAACTATTGTGAAATTATGTTTTTTTATTTGTATATTCTTAAATTAATTTTTTTCTAATATTTTAAATTAACAATTTGTTAAAATGCTTTTTTAAACTTTTATAAATTTAATATAACTGTTTATTAAAAAATTGATTCAATCTCTTAGTTCCCTAAGAAAAAATTTTAAAAAAGCTTGACTATGGTTGTATAAATGTTATATAATATTGAAGTATTTTTAGGGGCGTAGTGCGTCTTTTACCTCTAAAACCATATAATTAAAGTTTAATAGGAGGAATTGAATAAAAGAGGAACTATTATTAAAAAACATTTTTTGGCAGGGATATTTTTTAATAATAACAACCTTTTATTGCAAGAGGGACCTTTTAAACAATAATATATTACCTGCTAAATATAAAATGAAGGTGGTATTATTTTGGAAAAAGTAAAAGTTAAAGACATTGTACACGAAAAATGTGTACGTAAAACTTTTTCTAAAATTGGAGATTTCGTAGAAATTCCCAATTTATTAAAAGTTCAAAAAGATTCTTATGATTGGTTTATCAAAGAAGGATTAGGTGAAGTTTTAAGAGATGTTTCACCTATAGTTGATTATTCAGGAAACTTAGTATTAGAGTTTTTTGATTACTATATGGAAGATAAAACAAAATATTCTTTAGAAGAATCAAAAGAAAGAGATGCTACTTATTCTACTAGATTACATGTTAAAGTTAGACTAATTAATCGTGAAACTGGAGAAATAAAAGAGCAAGAAATTTATTTAGGTGATTTTCCTCTTATGACAGATAGTGGAACATTTGTTATTAATGGAGCTGAAAGAGTTGTAGTTAGCCAGTTAGTTCGTTCACCAGGTTGTTATTATGACTTTAGTTATGATAAAGTTGGTAAAAAATTGTATACTGGTTCAGTAATGCCAATAAGAGGAGCTTGGATTGAATATGAAACAGATAGTAATGACGTATTTTGGGTAAGACTAGATAGAACTAGAAAATTACCAGTAACATGTTTATTAAGAGCTATTGGATTAGATACTGATGAAAAAATAATTGATTTCTTTGGTGAAGAGGATAAAATATTAGCTACTATTGCTAAAGACCCTATAAAAACACCTGAAGATTCATTAATTGAAATATATAAAAAATTAAGACCAGGAGAACTTCCTACTGTAGATGCAGCTAGAAACTTATTTGATGGTTTATTTTTTGATAATAGACGTTATGATTTATCAAAAGTTGGTAGATATAAATATAATAAGAAATTAAGTTTAGCTTCAAGAATAGCTAATCATATTGCTTTTGAAACAATAGTAAATCCAGAAACTGGAGAAGTATTAGTTGAAAAAGATGAAAAGATTTCAAGAGAAGTTGCAAGAGAAATACAAAATTTAGGAATAAATGTTGTATATGTTAATATAGAAGGCAAAAAAGCTAAAGTTATAGGAAATAATACTGTTGATATTAAGAAATATGTTGATCCTAAAATAGCTGAAGAATTGAAAATTAAAGTTGATGTTAATAATGGTATATTACAACATATTTTAGAGACAGTAAAAAATGAAAAAGAATTAAAGAAAGCCTTAGAAGATAATTTAGATGAATTAGTTCCAAAACATATTGTAACAGAAGATATATTAGCTTCTATAAGTTACTTATTAAATTTAGAGTATAATACTTATATAACAGATCCAGCGAAACCAAAATTAGGTGAAATTGATGATATTGATCATTTAGGAAATAGACGTATTAGATGTGTTGGAGAACTTTTACAGAATCAATTTAGAATTGGATTAACAAGATTAGAAAGAGTTGTACGTGAAAGAATGACACTTCAAGATTTAGATGTTATCACTCCACAAAGTTTAATTAATACAAAACCTATAACATCATCAATCAGAGAATTCTTTGGAAGTTCACAACTATCACAATTTATGGATCAAACAAACCCATTATCAGAATTAACTCATAAAAGAAGAATTTCAGCATTGGGACCAGGAGGACTTTCTAGAGAAAGAGCTGGATTTGAGGTTCGTGATATCCACTATACACACTATGGAAGATTATGTCCAATAGAATCTCCTGAAGGACCAAATATCGGATTAATTTCTGCATTATCAACATTTGCTATTATAAATGAATATGGATTTATTGAAACTCCATATAGAAAAATTAATAAAGAAAATGCTCAAGTTACTGATGAAGTTGAATATATGACAGCTGATGAAGAAGATCAATATATAATTTGTCAAGCATCAGAACCTTTAGATGAGAATAATTGTTTGATAAATAAAAGAGTTAGAGTTAGAGATCGTGCAGAGATAAAAGAAATATCAAAATCACAAGTTGATTATATAGATGTATCTCCAAAGCAACTAGTTTCAGTTGGCGCAGCAATGATTCCTTTCTTAGAGCATGATGATGCAAACCGTGCATTAATGGGATCAAACATGCAACGTCAAGCTGTTCCGTTAATGATTACAGATTCCCCTATGGTTGGAACTGGTATAGAATATAAAGCTGCTAAAGATTCAGGAGTTATGGTTTTAGCAGAAGAAAATGGTGTTGTTGAAAAAGTTGAAGGAGATAAAATAGTTATAAAAAATGAATCTGGACAAAAAACAACATATCATTTAAGAAAATTTAAAAGAACAAATGGTGGAACTTGTATAAATCAAAGACCAATAGTAAAAGAAGGAGAAGTAGTTAAACGTGGTGATGTTATAGCTGATGGACCTGCTACACAAAATGGTGAAATGGCATTAGGTAAAAACTTACTTATCGCTTTTACTACATGGGAAGGATATAACTATGAGGATGCTATTCTATTAAATGAAAGATTAGTAAAAGAAGATGTTTTAACATCAATGCATATAGAAGATTACGATTGTGAATGTCGTGATACAAAGCTTGGACCAGAAGAAATAACTCGTGATATACCAAATGTTGGAGAAGATTCACTTCGTGATTTAGATGACAATGGTATAATTAGAGTTGGTGCAGAAGTTAGACCAGGTGATATATTAGTAGGTAAAGTTACTCCTAAGGGAGAAACAGAATTAACTGCAGAAGAAAGATTATTAAGAGCTATATTTGGTGAAAAAGCTAGAGAAGTAAGAGATACTTCATTAAGAGTTCCACATGGTGAGGCAGGAACAATTGTTGATGTAAAAGTATTTACAAGAGAAAATTCAGATGAACTTGCTCCAGGAGTAAACCAAATAATTAGAATTTATATAGCACAAAAAAGAAAAATATCTGTCGGAGATAAAATGGCA
>CANQEK010000006.1 GCA_947594985.1 uncultured Clostridia bacterium | reverse complement strand
TATTATTAAAAATCCTTTAGCTTTATTTCTTAGCACTCTTTTGAAAAGATTGCTAAATTTTTCCCTGTATTTTGTCTTTTTCAATAAAAATCCATTGACTATATATTAAAAATATTGTATTATATTTGTTAGAATTAGAAATTTTATAAACAATAAAATTTCAAAATATATTCTAATAAGGAGTCTAATAAATGATTTGTTCAGTATGTAATAAAAATACAGCAGTTGTATTTTTAAATAAAATTGAAAATGGTAAAAAAACAGTTGAAGGACTTTGCTATAATTGTGCAAAAGAAAAAGGAATAAATCCTTTAGAAGTCCTTGCCAAAAATGCTAATATATCTAATGAAGAAATTGAAGATATGTCTAATCAATTTGAAAATATATTAAAAGATTTTTCTGAAAATATGAATTTAGAAGCTTTAGGTATTAATGCTGAAGATATCGAAAATGCAGATGGAAATGATGAAACATCTCCAATAAGAAATATATTCGGTATTTTTAGAGCACCTAATAACGAAAATAATCAAAATTCTAATACATCAAATGAATCAGAAAAAAATTCTTCAAATAAAACAGTAAAAGTTCAAAAAAAACAAAAAAATAATAAAAAGAAATTTCTAGATACATTTGGAACAAACCTTACAGAAAAAGCAAAAAATGGTTCATTAGATACTGTTATAGGCAGAGAGCAAGAAATAGAAAGAATGATACAAATATTAAATAGACGTTCAAAAAATAACCCTTGTTTAATAGGTGAACCAGGAGTGGGAAAAACAGCAATAGCTCAAGGACTAGCTATTAAAATTGCTAATCAAGATGTACCAGCAAAATTATTAAATAAAGAAGTTTATTTATTAGATATGACATCAATAATAGCTGGAACTCAATTTAGAGGTCAATTCGAAGCTAGAATGAAATCACTTGTTGACGAATGCAAAGCATATGGAAATATTATTTTAGTAATAGATGAAATACATAATATAATAGGAGCTGGTGATGCTGAACATTCTATGAACGCTGCAAATATTTTAAAACCATCATTATCTAATGGAGAAATTCAACTTATTGGAACTACTACACTTAAAGAATATAGAAAATATATAGAAAAAGATTCTGCTTTAGAAAGAAGATTTCAACCTGTTTTAGTTGAAGAACCTTCTATAGATGATACTATAAAAATAATTAATGGAATAAAAAAATATTATGAAGATTATCATAAAGTAATCATTACACCTGATATAATAGAAAAAACAGTAAAAATGTCTGAAAAATATATTCATGATAGATTTCTACCAGACAAAGCTATAGATTTAATTGATGAGGCCTGTTCAAAAATAAATCTAAAAAATAAAGCTCTATTTGAACTTGAATTAATAAAAAATGAATTAAAAAAAGTAGCAGAAGAAAAAGAAGAAGCTGTATCTTCTGACTCTATAGAAGAATATCAAAAAGCTGCTGATTTAAAAACAAAGGAATGTACATTATTAGAGCGTATGCAAAATATTGAAAAAGATTTAAAACCATCTGTTATTACTATACAAGATATAGCAGAAGTTATAGAAAAATGGACTAAAATTCCTGTTACAAAAATAACAGAAGCTGAAACACAAAAACTATTAAATCTAGAACGAAATCTTCACAAACATATAGTATCTCAAGATGAAGCTGTAAATGCTGTGTCAAAAGCAATAAGAAGAAATAGAGCAGGATTACAAAGTACAAAAAGACCACCATCATTTATATTTGTTGGTCCTACAGGTGTTGGTAAAACAGAATTAGCAAAAGCCTTAGCTTTTGAAATGTTTGGTAGTGAAGATAATATAATTAGAGTTGACATGTCAGAATATATGGAAAGTCATTCAACATCAAAATTAATAGGATCACCTCCTGGATATGTAGGTTATGATGATGCAGGTCAATTAACTGAAAAAGTAAAGAGAAGACCTTATTCAATTATACTTTTTGACGAAATAGAAAAAGCTCATCCTGACGTATTTAATATATTATTACAAGTATTAGATGACGGTAAACTTACTGATGCTCAAGGAAATACAGTAAACTTTGAAAACACAATAATAATAATGACTTCAAATGCAGGCTCAAATTTAAATAATAACTCTATTGGCTTTGGTAACCAATCAATTATGAATAAAGATAAAATTCTTGGAGCTTTAAAAGACTTATTTAGACCAGAATTTTTAAATAGAGTTGATGAAGTTATAGTATTTAATTCATTAACAGAAAAAGAATTATTACAAATTGTGGACTTACTACTTCAAAAAACTCAAGAAGCTTTAAAAAATAAAGAAATAACTTTAGAATTAGATTTAAATGCAAAAAAATATATTGCTAATAAAGGAACTGATTTAAAATATGGAGCAAGACCTTTAAGAAGAGCTATACAAAAATTAGTAGAAGACGAAATTGCAGAAATGATATTAAAAGGTGAAGTTACTTCTGGTCAAACTATACATGGATATTTAGAAAATGATACTTTAAAATTTAAAACTTAATTTTTGAAATCTTTATATCATAAAAATTATTAAATATACTTTTTATAACAAAATCGGACAATTTAATTAAGTAATTTATTACTTGACTAAATTGTCCGTATTTTATTCATAATCTTCTAAAGCAGAATTTAAATTTCCAATTCCATACACATATATTCCCTCTTCTAAATTAGTAATATCTGAATTAGTTAAGTATTCTTTACTTATATTTGTTGTTTTAAATAACTCAATATCTTCTGGTTTATCAATAATATGATAAACTTCTACATTTTCTTGACCAAGTTTTAAAACATAATGTTCATCACACATAGTATCTATATTTTGTGATAAAATAACTTCGTCTTTACTGAATTCTTCGACATCCCAATTTGAATATAAATCTTCAAGCTCATTTTGAGTTAGATTAACCAATTCTTTAGGTAATTCCGAATAATTAGTTTTTGAATGACCACATCTATTATAGTATTTTTTTAAAGCGAACTCTGCATTATAGCTAATAGTCTCTTCTGTAGAGACCGTTTCTGTAATAGTATTTTGATTATATATAGTATTTTCTTGTTCAATACTACTTATATTTTGTTCCTTCCACAAACTAGAATAATAATAACCTATACCTATAGAAAAAATAAAAATTAAAATAATATAAAAAATAATTCTTTTCATTAAAATCACCTAGTTGTAGTATGTCATAATTTTACAATAATTATTCTATTTTTTTGTAATAATTATTGTATTATAAACTCAAAATTTTGCATAACTTCTTCTTTTTTACAAGAGCCTACATCATATTTAAAATACTTATAATTTTTCTTTTTTCTATTATTAATTTTAAATTTTCTATCTTTTCCATCAGAGTTATTATAATAACCATAAATATATTTTGGTAGAATATAATTATCTATTCCTGTTGGAGTATTGCTTCCCCAAATTGGATTAGGGTTATATTTATCAAAAGCATTTTTTGGTATTACAACAATAATAACAGATTCATTCTTAATACCATCATTTGATTTTTCATAATCCAGCAATTGAGTGAATTTCAAATTTTTTCCGCACACTATTGTTTTAAATAAATCTCTATCTTTTTCTGTTGTTAAAGTTGATATTCCTTGAGCAAGAACTTCCTCAAGATCTGAATTTGACTTTAATCCATATATACCAACAATATTACCACTTTTATATATTTTTTCTAATTCTCTTCCAAATTGTTTATCAAAAATTCCATCTATATTTCTATATTTTAATTCATTAATATCATTACTTACTATATATCTTCTTATTTCTTCAAACAAATATTTATATGGAATTTTATACTTTTCTTCTTTCACTTCTTTAGGAGAATTCAATTCTTGTCTTAAATAATCTAATTCAGACAATTCTAATTCTTCTTTATCACAAAGTTTGCTTTCTTTTCTTTTCTCTTTTAATTCCTTTATTCTTGTTACTATAACCTTTTTATATAATTCTTGATTATTTGTTCTATCATATTGAATAAATTTTTTATCTTTCATAATAGCTTTTTTCATAAATTCAATATTATTTCCTAAAAATTCTGGTGCTAGTTTAAAAGCTTCTTCAAAAGATTTAAATTTAAATTTTACCTTATTATTAATTAAAATTTCTATTGCTTTTTCAGTATTTACTATTCCTATTTCACTATATGTTGTAGCTTTTTTCAACATTTTCATTCTATCTTCTATCATTCCAAAACTATCAAAAATTATGCCTTCCTCAACTATTTTATTTTCAATTTCATTTAATTCTTCTTTTCTTTGTTTTTCTTCTTTTTCTAATTTTTTTTGATATTCTTTATATTCTTTTCTCTTAAAAATTTTTTCAAAAAAACTAAATGTTCTAATATTAATTGGATTTTTAATAATTTTATCTTTTCTATTTAATAAATCAAAAGCTAATTTTTCTTTTTCTAATAAATATCTTTTTACTGCTTCAAAAGGTTCTTTTTCATTTCCTTCTCCAATTTGTATAAAACTAATGTCACCTTCTACATTTTTATTCTCCATCTTTATCAACACTCCATAATTAATTTAATTTTTTTAAATATATATTTACTCATTAAAAACTATATCGACATTATACTACTTTAAATAACTTTATTCAATATAAGAAAAAATCCTCTAAGTATTTAGTAATTTTTTTATTTTTATATTTCCATCTTTATCTACTTTAATATTTATCTCACCATATATATCTGTTCTATAAACTTTTGTACCGAAAATTATATAATCTTTCTAAAATAATTTTATTAGGATGTCCAAAAGTATTTTTCTTTCCTACTCCTATTAATGCTATTTCAGGGTTTACATTTTTTATAAATTCATATGTTGATGATGTTTTAGAACCATGATGAGCAACTTTTAAAACTTGAGATTTAAATATATATATATTATTTTTATATTTTTCTAACATTTGTCTTTCTGCTACTTCTTCTATATCTCCTGTAAAAAGCATTGAAAAATCTTTATATAAAATTTTAAAAACTAAAGAATTATTGTTTAATTTATTCTCATTAATTAAATTTTTTTCATCAGGCCATAAAACATGTATTTTAATATTTTTTTCCAAATAGACTATATCCCCACTTTTTAAAGTAGTTATTTTTATTCTTTTACTATTTGCAACTTTTACTAAATCTTCTAATTGCTCTGATTTTTCACATTGTACTCCTATAAAAATATTATCTACTTTGATATTTTTTAATACTGCAAATAAACCTCCTATATGATCACTATCGCAATGAGAAATTATTAAATAGTTAATATTCATTATTTTTCTATCCAGCAAATATGGTAAAAGTACATTTTCTCCATAATCATATTTATCTGAATTTCCTTCTCCTCCATCTATAAGAATTGTGTTTCCTTTTGGCGTAATTATTAAAGAAGAATCTCCTTGACCTACATCAATAAAATTAATTTTTAATTGCTTTATATTTTTTATAAAAACTATTGAAAAACTTAATATAATAGATACAATTATTATTTTTAAAATTGAATGATATAATATATTTATATAAGGCTTTGATTTAAATAAATAATCTTTTTTATTATTCTTTAAAATTTTAAAATTTATTTTTTTTATAAAAAAACACCAATTATTTGAAAATTGTTTTTTGAAATAATTAAATGAGAGAAATAATTTTATCATATAAAATCTTTTTTTATTAAAAAAATACACTATAAAAAAAATTAGAATATAATATATTAAAATTATTAATATATTTGGTGTAGGAAAATATATTTTTGAGAATGGTAAAAAACTACAAAATTCAGAAATTTTAAAAATTATAAATATAAAAAAACTTTCAATTTTTGATATTATATTTGCAATAGGAAATGAAAAAAATGACAATATAATACTTATATAACCTATTATTAAAACAGGGCCTATAAAAAAACATACTAAAATATTAGAAATTAGAAAACTTAAAGAAATTGTATTAAAAACATAAACCATTATAGGTAAAATTAAAATCTGCGCTGAAATACTAACAAAAAAAGAATTTAAAAGTTTCAATTTTATGTTTTTAAATTTATTTAATTTTTTATCTATTATGTTAAAATTATTCTTGGTAATTTTTTTAGGTATTTCATATAAATAATTATCTCTAATTATTTTCTTTAATTTATTAGTTAATTTTTTTATTTTTATCTGATAAAATTTCATCAAAAATTTATGAAAAAGAACAATTGCTAAAGTTCCAAAATATGAAAGCCACATTCCTACATTAAATATATTAAATGGATTAATCATAATAACAACAATAAAAGAAAATATTAAACTTACATAAAAATTATTTTTTCGATATAAATTCGTACTTATAAAAATCATTGAATTCATAATACAAGCTCTTACACAAGACACTGAAAAACCTGTTAATAGTGAAAATACAAATAAAAGAATAACTATTATATAATTTTTTAATTTATTACTTTTAATAATTTTTTCAAGTATAAACATTATTCCTAAAACAATATATGATATATGCATTCCAGAAATAGCTAAAACATGAGAAATGCCACTATTTCTAAAATTTAATTTTATATCATCAGAAATTTCATCACTCTTCCCCAACAAAATTCCATTCAAAAACTGTGAATTTTCTTCATCATATAATTTTTTAATTCTATTAAATAGTTTTAATCTAATTTTTTCAACGTCTAAAATTAAATTTTGTTTACCCAATAATGTTGTTTGATTACAATATACAATTCCATATATTTTCTTTTGTTTTAAATATGTTCGGTAATTAAATCCACCTTGATTTCTAGCAGTATCACCTTTTTCAAAATCTCCAATAATTTTTATTATATCTCCTGGATAATAATCAATTTTTTTATCCACATAAATTATTAAATTAGTATTTTTACTTTCTTTAATATTTTCATTTTGTATGACTTTTACAATATACTTGTTGTAATATTTTTTTTCCTCTTTAATACTTATCACTTTAACAATTGCATCAATTTCACATTTTTCTGGATATATTTTTTCAAATGAAAAAACAAAGGCTATGTTGTAACATAGCCCCATTAATATAAATAATATAATTATTTTTTCTAATACTTTTCTTATAATTTACTCTCCTTCTTAAAAGCCCCCTCTTTTAAATTTTTTTATTCAATAATTCTTCTTGCACTAATATATCTTTCATTATAGTAAGAATTTGTATTTAAATTATCTATAACAACACCTCTTGAAGGATTAGCTGAATGAATAAATTGAGAATTTCCTATATAAATTCCTGTATGCCCAATTTTAGTTTTACCTTCATCATAAAATAATATTAAATCACCTAACTGTAAATTAGTTCTATCTACTTCTGTTCCTACACTATTTTGAGAAGCAGCTGTATTTCCCAATGTATATCCGAAATTTGAATATATGTATTTTGTAAATCCGGAACAATCAAATCCTATTGTAGGATTTTTACCTCCTGAAACATATGGATAATTTAAAAACTGTTTAGCATAATCAACAACTTCTTGTCCTTTATTATTTGAATTATTATTTAGTGATTCTGTTAAATTATTATTAGTATTTTGATCAATTACAGTTGTATCATCTTGTTTTCTTTGTTCATTTAAACTTCTTGATGAAATTTGAGATTCATCTACTATATTAATCAATTTCTTACTTATATAACCAGTAACTTCTTTTGAATTTATTTTATACCAATCGCCTTCTTCTAATAAAATATCTACTTGTTCATTATAATCTAAAAGACCGATAATTTCTGATTTAGAGTTTGCTTTTTCTCTAACATTAGCTGTTTCTACATTTACAACCCCTTTCTTATTTGTAGGAGTAGAAGCTACAGGCTCAGTTTGTGAATCTAGTTGTTTTGTGGTTGTTTGTTTATTTGAATTTTCTTCTGTTTTTGGTGTTACACTTGTACTATCAGGTTGCTGTTCCTGAATATCAGACAACTTTGTGCTTAAAACCCAACCTTCAAAACTTCCATCAGTTACCTTAATCCAATTATTTATTTGAGCTATTTTAGTAACCTCTTTATTCATAGGTACAACCATATTAACTTCTGATAATACACTTGGTAATAATCTTAAATTTGTATCTGAATTTGTTATAAATTTAACTTTCTCCATTTCTGTATTTTCGTTACTAATAATTCCAGTTTGAGATTCATTACTTATTGGATTATCCTGTGTTCCATTTAAGGTTGTCGTTGTATTTTGTACGCTATTAGTTTGTAAAGTTGTATTTTGAATATTAGTATTTTGTACATTTGTATTTTGTGTACTTGTACTATTATTTAAATTATTATTTTTTACAATGTTTTGTGCATTAGTATTATTTTTATTTTCATTATTTGAATTTTGATTTGTAGAAGAATTAACTTTTATATATTCCTTTTTTGCATAACCAACTTTTTCCCCATATTTAATTTTATACCAACCATCAAGTGTTTCTAATATTTCTACTTTTTCATCTTGATAAATATTAACTATTATCTCAGAAGAAGTATTAGGTTGCTCTCGTAATCTTACTGCATCAGTATTAACAATTCCTGTATCAGCAAATGAAAAATTCCAATTAAAAACCACTAAAATTAATATACAAATTGATACTTTTAAAATTTTTTTCATAAATAGTTTTCCTTTATTAATTATCTAAATTTAATTTTATATGTACTTCTTCTAATTGTTTATCAAATACTTTTGATGGAGCTTTCATAAGTAAATCTCTTGCTTTTTTATTTTTAGGAAAAGCAATTACTTCTCTTATATTATCCTCTTTTGCAAGAAGCATAACTATTCTATCTATACCTGGTGCTGCTCCTGCATGAGGTGGCGTTCCATAACTAAAAGCATTATATAAAGCTCCAAATTTTCCTTTCACATCATCTACAGAATATCCTGCAATTTCAAATGCTTTAATCATAATCTCTTGGTCATGATTTCTAACTGCACCTGATAAAATTTCATATCCATTACATACAGCATCATATTGATAGGCACATATTTCTAGAGGATCTTTGGTTTCAAGAGCTTCCAATCCTCCTTGTGGCATTGAAAACGGATTATGACTAAAATCTATTTTTCCTTCATCTGATAATTCATACATAGGAAAATCAACTATAAAACAGAATTTATAACAATCTTTTTCTAATAAATCTAGTTCTACACCCAATTTAATTCTAATGTCTCCTGCAATTTTTACAGCTTTATCACATTCATCTGCAATAAAGAAAATTGCATTTCCAGGTTTTATATTCATTTTTTCAAATATTTTTTCTTTTCTTTCATCATCTATAAATTTGCTTATTCCACCTGTTAAATTAGAATTTTCATCAACTTTTACCCAAGCTAAACCTTTTGCTTCTAATTCTTCTATAGCATACTTAGACATATTATCAAAAAATTTTCTAGGCTTTTCTTCCATATTTTCTGTAGTAATAGCTTTTACTGTTTTATTTTTAAAAGCATTAAATTCTGTTCCTTCAAAAATATCTGTTAAATCACAAATTACTAATGGATTTCTTAAATCTGGTTTATCAGTTCCATATTTTTCCATTGCCTCTCTAAAAGGTATTTTTATAAATGGACCTTCATCAACTTTCCAATCTGTATTTTCTTTAAACACTTTTGGTAAAATAGTTTCTATTACATCAAATACATCTTCCTGTGTTGCAAAACTCATTTCAAAATCTAATTGATAGAATTCTCCAGGAGACCTATCTGCTCTAGGATCTTCATCTCTAAAACATGGTGCTATTTGATAATATTTTTCAAATCCTGATACCATTAATAATTGTTTAAATTGTTGTGGGGCTTGTGGAAGTGCATAAAACTCTCCTGGATGTAATCTGCTTGGAACTAAGAAATCTCTAGCTCCTTCTGGTGATGAATTAGCAAGAATTGGTGTTTGAATTTCTATAAAGCCTAATTCATCCATTACATTTCTAAAATCTTTTAATATTTTTGAACGTAAATGAATATTTTTATGTATTTTTTCATTTCTCAAATCTAAAAATCTATATTCAAGTCTTAAGTCTTCTCTAACATTTTGCCCTTCTATATTTATTTCAAAAGGTAATGAATTTCTACATTTACCTAAAACTGTAACGCTATTTACAACAACTTCTATGTCACCTGTAGGAATGCTATTATTTTTATTACTTCTTTCAACAACTTTACCTGTTACAGTTATAGTACATTCTTTAGTAATATTTTTTACATCAATTTTTTCTTGATCTGTTATTACTATTTGAGTAATTCCGTTCTCATCTCTTAAATCTATAAATACCATTTTTCCTAAATTTCTGATTGTTTGAACAAAACCTGCTAATCTAACTTCTTTATTTACGTCAGAAATTCTCAGTTCATTGCAATTATGAGTTCTATATTGATTTACCATATCCTTACCTCTTACTAAATATTTTGGAGTATTATATAATATTTATACGTTTTTTTCAATATATATATTTAAAAAGACAAGCTTAATTAGATAATACATAAAAAGTATTATTGTAATTAAAACTTATCTTATATATTATTTAAATAAAATAGTTCTAAAGCCCCAATAGTTATCAGATATATTCTCTGGATAGTATATATGACTTGAAGGAGTTCTACTTAAAGTAGCACCTCCACCACGTACAACTCTTTTGGTAATATTTTCATTCCTACTCTTATTTTCATTATCTTTTTTATCTGAAGATTCTATTTCTGTTCCTGAAAAAACTTCTGTAGTCCATTCTCTAACATTTCCTGCTAAATCACATATATTATTCATCGTATCTGATTTTGTGTATCCTGTTGGATATATTGTTCCACTATAATTGCCATAATTTAAACTTGATGAATATTTTTTTATTGATTTATCTATCCAACTTAAAGTACTATCCCATGAATAACTATTTACTAAAGCTGTTTGACAATCTTTATATCCAAAAGCTTCATCTGCTGATTCTGCATATTTTTCAGCATCAGTATAAGTTATATTAGTTAAAGGAGTTTTTCCATTCATAGTCGCAACAGTTGTTATATCATCATCAAGTTCATATTTTGATGCTTCATATCTTGCAATATAAAATCCATAATATTTGGCAACACTATTTACTAAAGCTGACGTTGTAGTATTAATTTCTTTATAATTTGATTCTTTTTCTGTATTTCTTACTAGTTTTCCATTTTCAACAGGAACCCATACATATTGATTTCCATAAGTATCCTCTATAACAAAACCTTTTTCTACATCTCCTTCTACTTCTGAAAAACCTTCTGGAATATATGGATTAACAGATGATATTTTTTCTAATTCTGTAACTTCTATTTCTTTTGATACAATTGTTTTATCACTTAACTCAACTTTAAATTCATATTTTCCATTTTCTTCAACTATAAAAGTAGCCATAGTAGAAAAAACCTCTGAATTATCTGGAAGTATTATCTTTTCTATTTTTTTATTATTCTCTACAGATACATCTGCTGTTATAACAACTTGATTACTCTTTTTTTCTTTTTTTAAAGTAATCATTACATCTTGTTCACTTGAACTTGTAGAAGTATTATTATTTTCTTTCTTACTACTTCCTTTATTAGAAATTAAAAAGAATAATAAAATTCCTATTACTATAGCAATAATAATTATTCCTATAATAATTTTAAGTAATTTCTTTTTGTCCATAAATATTCTCCTTTTAAAATAATTCTACAACTATTAAATCATATAATGATCAAAATTTCCACTAAATTTATGAAATATTTAAATTTAGTGGTATATATTTATTTTACTATGTTTTCTTGTATGCACACCTTGTTTGTTATATCTCCTATTTTTATAATACATTTTTTTCAATGTATTTTGCAACTCCATCATTGTTATTTGTATCTGTTACAATACTTGCTATTTTCTTAATGCTTTCTTCTGCATTCCCCATTGCAACACCAATTCCCGCATTTTTTATCATATCAAAATCATTATAATCATCCCCGAAAGCAATTACATTTTCTGTTTTCACTCCTATTTTTTCTATTATTGATTTTATACTCATCCATTTAGAAGATTCGCAATTCATAATTTGACAAAGAGTTCCATCATCTGTAATTATTCCCTTACATGTAGTTGGTAAGATTTCTAGTAATTCTTGTTTTATTGGAATTTTACTACATATTATCACTTTATAGGCTTTTTCAAACTCCATTTCTTCTAAATCTACTACTTGATTTGGAGAATTTCCAAAAAATTCTATTGTATCAAAATTAGAATATAACGTATCATCTATTTCTATACTTATTTGATTATATCTAAATTTTTGGGCAATTTTCATTATTTCTAAAGTATCTTGCTTAGTCATTTGCTTTTTATATAATATTTGTTTTCCATCAAAAATACATGCCCCATTATAGCAAATAATTGGATTGTTTCTTAATATTTCTGGTACATACTTATACGCATCTCTCGGTGGTCTTGCAGTTGCAAATAGTATTTTATTATTTTTTTCTTTGAATTTTAATAATATATCTATTGTATATTGTGATACTGTTTTATCTTTTCTTAAAAGTGTTCCATCTAAATCTAAAACAACTATTTTTTCCATTTCATTTTCCTCTACTATTATACTAATTGACTTTTTTACACAAAAACAAATAAACTCAAAAAGATATAACTTTTTGAGTTTATTATACTAATTTATTTTATTTACTCTACTGGATAAACACTAACTTGTTTTTTATCTTTACCTTTTCTTTCAAATTTTACTGTTCCATCTATTAAAGCAAATAAAGTATCATCACTTCCGATTCCAACATTTGTTCCTGGATGTACATTTGTTCCTCTTTGTCTTATTAAAATATTTCCAGCTTTTACAATTTGTCCATCAGATTTTTTAACACCAAGTCTTTTTGACTCACTATCTCTTCCGTTCTTAACACTACCTTGACCTTTTTTATGTGCCATGAAAAATCCACTCCTTTCGCTTTAGATTTTATTTATACATCTATGATTTTTTTAATTTAATTATTATTTTGTTGATTTAGCAGTTTTTTTAGCATTATCTGTTTTATCAACTTTTTCAGTTTTCTCTACTTTCTCTGTTGTTTCAGACTTTTCTACTTTTTCTGCTTTAAGTTTTATTGAAGTAATCTCTACTTTAGTATAATCTTGTCTATGTCCTCTAGTTTTTCTTTCATTCTTTTTAGCTTTATATTTAAAAACTAAAATTTTCTTTCCTCTACCATGAGAAACTACTGTTCCTTCAACTTTAGCATTAGCTACATAAGGATTTCCAACTTGTATTTTACCATCATTAGATACCAAAACAACTTTATCAAAAGAAACTTTTTTTCCTTCTTCAGCATCTAACTTTTCAAAATATACAGTTTCTCCTTCTTGTACTTTGTATTGTCTTCCACATGCTTCAATTATTGCGTACATTATAAATGCACCTCCCTTTTCGTAATCTCGCTAACTTCCAACTTAGGTAACTAACTATTTAGTATTTATGAACCTTAGTTAAGCAGTTTACAGTAATAGATTTTAACACGAATCCGCTTATTTGTCAAGAAATTTTTTCTTATATTATACATGAAACAAATTGTGAACAATATTTAATACTAAAGCAATTTATAACAGAATACTATTATCTTTGTTTATGTACAATAATTTGGATAAAAGCTTTATATGATAAGAATTTTCTTAATAATTTCTATAATACAAAAAGTTATTGAAAACTTTAATATTCTCAATAACTTTTTTATTATCATCTTAATTTATCTATCATAATCTCTACCTTCTCTATTTCTATTTGTTGTATTTACATTATTATTTGATAGAGTTCTATCAGTTGCTTCCGTTAAAGAACTACTAGCAGGTTTACTACGTTTTGAAGTTTTTCCTTCAATACGTTTATTAAATTCTTCTCCTGCTCGTTCAATCATTTTTTCTGTTTTTCTTAATTGATCTAAATTTTCTGGAGAAACTTCTTCTTTATCTTTATTAGATACTTCATCTACACCATTACTATCAGCATGGGTAGGATCCAAAAGAACTCTTTTCCATGTATCAAAAAATCCCATATTATTCTAAGCTTTGCTTAGTTTTCACCTCTCTTTATAATTAATAATAAACAATATCAAATATATTATAGCAAAAAAGGCTTGAAAAATCAAGTCTTTTTTGTAAAAATTTACATAATATTTATATTTTAAATAAAATTCCATGCTTTCATTTATCTTTTTAATTTCTATTTATTAACTCATATAATCTTTTAATCTCTTGCTTCTACTAGGGTGTCTTAATTTTCTTAAAGCTTTTGCTTCTATTTGTCTTATTCTTTCACGAGTAACTTGAAATTCTTTTCCAACCTCTTCTAATGTTCTAGCCTTTCCATCTTCTAAACCAAACCTTAATTTTAAAACTTTTGCTTCTCTAGGTGTTAAAGTGCTCATTACCTCTTCTAATTGTTCTTTTAATAATGTATATGCAGCTGAATCATGTGGTGCTGGTGACTCATCATCTGGAATGAAATCTCCTAAATGACTATCATCTTCTTCACCAATTGGCGTTTCAAGTGATACTGGATCTTGAGCTATTTTTTGAATTTCCATGACTTTTTCTACTGGTATTTCCATTTCTTCAGCAATTTCTTCTGGTGTAGGCTCTCTTCCCATCATTTGAAGTAAGTGTCTAGAGGTACGAATTAATTTGTTAATTGTTTCAACCATGTGAACTGGTATTCTTATTGTTCTTGCTTGATCAGCTATAGCTCTTGTAATAGCTTGTCTAATCCACCAAGTTGCATAAGTACTGAATTTATATCCTTTTTTATAATCAAACTTTTCTACTGCTTTTATTAATCCCATATTTCCTTCTTGAATTAAATCTAAGAAAAGCATTCCCCTACCAACATATTTTTTTGCTATACTAACAACTAATCTTAAGTTAGATTCTGCAAGTTTTTGTTTTGCTTCTTCATCTCCCTCTAAAACTTTCTGTGCAAGTTCAAGTTCTTCTTCAAAATTTAATAAAGGGATTCTACCAATTTCTCTTAAATACATTCTTACAGGATCATCAATACTAACACCTTCAATTGCAGTATTAATATCAAATTCATCTAATTTTAAATTTTCTACTTCTTTTAAATCTTCAATATCTGGTTCTAATAAATCTTCATCATCTTTAAGAACATTTACACCAATTTCCTCAAATGCTTCAAAAACCTTGTCTATTTCTTCTGGATTTGCTTCCCCTAATTCTGCAGCTAATTCACCATAAGTAATTTTTCCTTTTGTTTTTGCTACATTAACTATTTTTAAAATTTTCTCTTTTTCCAAATCTTCTTCTGCAACATCTTTTTTGTTAGAATTTTCATCAGTAGAACCTTCTTCTTTATTTAAAGTTTTATTTTTTTCATCATCATTTTCTTCTAATATATTAGAATTATCATTTTCTAAATTTTCTTTTACACCATCTTCACTACTAATTTCATCTATTTTTTTTGATTTTCTAGTTTTTTTGGTTGATGTTGCTTTCTTATTTTCTTTTTTAATTTTATCATCTTCAATATTTTCTTTTTTTATTACTGTAGTTTTTTTGTTATCTTTTTCTTCAATTAAAGCCTTTTCTGTTTTTTTCATTTTTAAACTACCTCCTATTTTCTTTTAGCGAGTTCATTAATAATGTTATTCAATTCATTTCCTAACTCAGATTTTTGCTTTTCTGTTAAATTTGAAGTATTTTTTAGTGCTTTAACTATTTCTAACTTACGATTTATTAATCTATCTCTATTATAGATATTTATAACATCTTCTATACATTTTTCTATTGAAGTTATTCCATAATCTGTCACTAAAATTTCACTAACATGTGATTGAATTTCTAAATCTTCTATATTTGCAACTGTTTGTAATATTTTTTCACTATCTTCAGCAGATGATTCTAAAATTTTCTTAAATATAATTTTATTTGCATCTAATTTTAAATCATCAATTGATATATTGGTTACTATAGGTTCATATGATTCTCTAAAATGATTTATAAGTAAATAAATAATCATATTTTCTCTTTTTATAACGGTTGAATCTAATTCAATTTCTTGCTTTTTGCTTACTAAATTTTTTAAAATTAAATTTTCATTTTTATCTTTATTATAAGAAGCTTTATTTACTTCAGCATAAATTGCTTCTTTAGAAATATTATATTTTTCAGATACCTTATCAATATATATTTCTTTTTCTATTTTATTTTCAACACCAGAAAGCACTTTTGTTATTTCTTTTAAAAATCTAATTTTATCACTAGAATTTTCAAGATTATATTTACTTTTTATCATTTTAATTTTAAATTCTACTAAAGATATAGCATTATCTACTAATAATTTGAATCTACCACTTCCATATTTAATAACATACTCATCAGGGTCTTTTGCGCCTTCCATTTGCAAAACTCTAGCATCACATCCTTGATTTTCTAAAATTGATAATCCTCTCATTATTGCTTCTTGTCCTGCACCATCAGAATCATAACTCAATATTACTTGATCACTATATTTTCTCAATAATCTTCCTTGTTCTTCTGTTAATGCTGTTCCAAGTGAAGCTACTACATTATTAAATCCCCTTTGATAAAGTGATATTGCATCCATATATCCTTCTACTAAAATTATTTTTTTAGAGTCTGATAATTTTGCTAAGTTTAATGCAAATAAGTGCTTCTTTTTTGAATATATTAAATTTTCATTAGAATTTATATATTTTGCTATTTTTTCATTATTTTCTAATTTTCTACCACCAAAAGCTATAACTCGTCCACTTACATCCATTATAGGAAACATTAGCCTTTTTCTAAATCTATCAATATATTCTCCTTTTTCATTTTTATTAACAAGACCTGTTGCTAAAATTTCTTCATCTTTAAATCCTTTTACTTTTAAATTTTTATATAATTCGTTAAATTCTCCCGAATATCCTATTTTAAAAGCTTTTAAAGTATTATTATCTAATTTTCTTTGTTTAACATAGTCTTGTGCAATTTTAGCTAAAGGTTTATATAACCTCTCGTGGTAAAACATTGTTGTTTCTGCATTAATTTTATACATTCGTTCTTTTAAATATTGATTTTTATTAAATTCTGCATTTTCTGATACTGGTAATTCAATTTTAGCTCTTTCTGCTAATATCTCTAAGGCCTCTTTAAAAGAAATTCTTTCAATTTCACTAATAAAAGTAAATACATCACCACCTTTATTACATCCAAAGCAGTGAAAATATTGTCTATCTGCTGAAACAGAAAAAGAAGGTGATTTCTCTTTATGAAATGGACATAAGCCAAAAAAATTTCTACCACTTCTTTTTAAAGTTACATATTGTGAAATAACATCTACAATATCATTTGCAGCTCTTATTTCTTCTTTTAATTCATCAGTGTATTGAACCATTTTTTAACCTTTCTTTTATAATATTCGACATAGATTTTTCAAATCCTTCATTTTTATGTAAAGCATTATATAATTATAATTTTATTTTTCGTCAAAAAAAGATTATATAGTATATATATAATCTTTTTTAACTAATTTTAAATTAATTTGCAGAAATAAATTTTTTAACAACATTATCTGTTTTATTTTCTTCAATTCCTATTGCTTTTTGTAATTCTTCTGCATTAGATACTCCATGAAGTTCATATGACATATTAATTTTATTATCAACTAATTCTTCTACCTCATGTTTTTCTTTACTTTCAGCTAATACCAGTTCACTCACTAAAATTTGTTTTGCATTTATTAACATTTTCTTTTCTGTAGTTGATAAACCTTTATCTTTTTGTTTAAAACTTAGGTTTCTTACTATATCTGCTACTTCAAATATATCTCCTGATTTCATTTTCTCAACATTGTCTCTGTATCTTTTGTTCCACTTCATAGACATTTCAGTACTATCTTGTTCTAAAACATTAATTACTTTTCCGGCTGTCTCTTTATCTATTATATTTCGTACTCCAATTTCTTCAGCTTTTGCAGTAGGTACCATAACTTTCACTTCACCTGGCATTTTAATTGTGTAATATGATAGTTTTTCATTTCCAATTATTCTTTCTTCAATTTTTTCAATAACACCAGCTCCATGCATTGGGTATACTATCTTATCTCCTACTTTAAACATTATTTGTCACTCCTTCCAAGTAATTTCATAATTACTACATTACAATTATACAACAAAAATTACTAAAAGTCAAAGCAATATAACTAATTTTTAAAAACTTTTTTTCAAATTTGTTACAATCAAAATTTAAGTTATATAATATTTGTATTATAACATTTTAATTAATATACACTACTTACTAGTTGAGCCAAATCCACCTATTCTCTTGCCTTCTGCATTATCATCATCTGTAACAAAATATTTCATAAAAATTGCTTGTCCTATAGCATCTCCTTTTTTGATTTCAACATCATGATCAAACACATTATAAAAAGCAAACATTATATGTCCATCATTATCAATATTTCCATAATAATCACTATCTATTATTCCAACACCATTTGCCATCACTAATCCTCTTTTTCCTGGATTAGAACTTCTATTACAAATCATAATATATTCATCATCTTCACAATATGCTTTCAAACCTGTTTTTACAAGTGTTGGTTTTTGTCCTGGTTTAAAAGCTGGTATAATGGTATCTTCTAAAGCTTCAACATCATAACCTGCTGATTTTTTTGTTTTTCTTACTGGTAAATTAATACCTAAATTTTCAAATCCCTTTGCTATTTCAAATCCTCTTTTTTTATCCATTTCAATTTTCTCCAATCTTAATATTTTTTTATTTATTATATATGCTTATAATATAAATTTCAATACATATAAATAATTATCTTCTCTTATCTATTCCATTATATAGGTAATTCATCTTCAGAAATTTTTATTACAACATAATCATCTTTTATTTTTATACCACCTTCTTCTGGCCATACTGGCATATCTTTTGCAATTATTCTTGCTTCAGCGGTTTGTTCTGGTTTAGCTTCTTTATAATCATACCCTAAACATTTAAATAATCTAATAATAATTCCATTACTATTAACATAGTATGGTTGAACAGCATAATTCATTGTGAAAAGTGATATTCCAACAGTTTCGCCTGTAATACAAATAGGATTTAATTTTGCATCTTTATGACCAATTATAGCAAGTTTTGTTCCTTCTTTAATTCCTTTTTCTTCAAGATCCTCTATTATTTGATACGCTATTTGAATATCTGAATTATTTCTCATTTTATCTGTATAATATAAAGTTTGAGTCATAAACATTTGAGTTTCAAATACATAAATTATTAAAATAAGTGGTATTAGTTTTAATAATTTTTTATCATAAAAATTAAAACTTGAAAACATTATTAAAAAAGCAACCGAAAATGGAAGAATTAATTGTGCTCTTAATTGTGGGACATGACCTATTGCAACTGTCATTATAAATGGCGATAAGATTAATGCAATACTTGATAATATATACCATATAAGCTTGCTTGGTTTTCTTATTTCTTTCTCTTTAATTATTTTATAAGTAAATGATATTACAAATAAAAATGTAGCAAACATATATCCTAAATTATAATAATTTCCATGTCCATAAAAAACATCAAACATATTGCTCTTTATTAATCTAAATATTTCTATTAAAGGATGTGTTCCCCAATAAAAATTATCATCAATATATTGTGTATTAGATGGTAATTTATAAATAATAAATTTATATAAAATAAATGCAATTAAAAAAGATATTAATAATTTACAAATAACTTTAACACATGATTTTAAATCATTTATATTTTCATACATTAATAAAAACATAAATATAGCAAAAGTTATATACATTCCAACAAAAGTTTGATATGATGCAAAACTTATTATTAAACAAATAATTCCAAATAAAAAATATAAAATATTTCTATTTTTTATCCATGAAAATATAAATAAAGTTGCCAAACAAGTAATAAATATTGCCATACTTATCTCAGCAATTTGCAACATATAAATAAATTGTTCTACTAATATTGGATGTGTAAAAGCTATTAATGGAATACATAAATTTATTAGTCCGAAATCTTTATTACTTATCTTATAGATTGTATAATACAATATTAAATTTGATAAAACTAAAAATATAAAAAATAATACACTTGCATAAAATGAAGAATATGTTGTTAGATTTAATAACCATCTTTCTATTAAAAGACCAAATCGTCCTATTCCCAACCAATTATATGTAAAATTTGGTAATTCTATAAAAGTTTGAGTATCTATTCCTAAATTATTATAAAATAAATTTGATCCATGAGCTAAGAATAGTATAATAATAGTAATACTTATTAATAAACTATTGTTTTTACAAAAATCAGAAAAATCTTTTAAACTTATCAAATTATTACTTTCTACAGTTTTTACCTTAAATTTGTTTTTTATTTTGTTTAATATTTCCTTCATATTTTCCTCTTTTCATTTATTATGCATTGATTATATCAAACAAATATTATCTTTTCAAGTTGTAAAAGTTCCTTAATAGTGTTTATTGTAATAGATTTATTTACTGTTATTTTCAATAAAAAATACAGATATAATTTGTTAAATTATATTATAAAAATATTTAAATATAAAATAAAAGAAATACTCAAAAGTGAACTAAGTTATTTTTAGAATTCACTTCAAAGTATTTCTTCTTTTTTTTTATATCTTAATCTTCTGCATATGGTATAATAGCAATGTGTCTTGCTCTTTTTACTGCTGTTGTAATTTCTCTTTGATGTTTAGCACAAGCACCTGTAGCTCTTCTTGGTAATATTTTACCTTTTTCATTAATAAATTTTTTTAATTGTTCTGCATTTTTATAATCTAATACGAAGTTTTTATCATTACATAAAGCACATACTTTTTTTCTCATTTTTCTAAATTTTGGATTAAAATCTTCGTCTTGATTATTTCTATTATTTCTTTTATTTTGTTTTTTATCAGCCATTTCAAAACCTCCAATCTTCTAACTTTATATATTAATTAAATTAGAATGGTAAATCATCATCAGAATAATTCACTTGAAATTCAGAACTTTGTGTAACTGTTTCTCCAAATGTATTTTCAACACCTGATGTATCTCCATCTCTTTTACTATCTGCAAAATATGCTTCTTCTGCAACTACTTCTGTAATATAATGTTTTTGACCTTGATCATCATCCCAAGTTCTTGTTTGAATTCTTCCAACTATTGAAACTTGTTGACCTTTTTTAAAGTATTTGCTAACAAATTCTCCTGTTTTGCTCCAAGCAACAATATTAATAAAATCAGCTTGTCTTTCCTCTCCTTGTCTAACAAATCTTCTATTAACTGCTAGTGTAAATGAAGCAACTAGAGTATTATTTGTTTGAGTATATCTTACTTCAGGATCTCTTGTAAGTCTTCCCATTAAAATTACTTTGTTCATATGTTGTTCCGCCTTTCTTACTATTCTTCATCTTTTCTTACTACGATGAATTTTATAACGTCATCTGTAATTCTGTATACTCTTTCAAGTTCTTTTATTAAACTTGGAGCAGCTTCAAAGTTAATTAATACATAAATACCTTCTGAGTTCTTTTTGATTTCATAGGCTAATTTTTTCTTTCCTAACTCTTCAACTGACTCTACTTTTCCATCACTATTAATAATGTCTGAAAATTTTTTAGTTAAATCTTTAACTCCTGCATCTTCAACATTTGGATTAATAATGAATACTGTTTCGTATTTATTCATTATCTTTCACCTCCTTCTGGATATTAAACCCATATTTTAATATGAGTAAGGATAAAATATACTTTAAAATTAAATATATTTTTCACTGAGATATTTTAACACACTTTTTTATTTTTGACAAGTTTTTCCTTAAATTTATATATTATTTGTCTATAGTTTTATGTTTACAACTTGCAATTAATTATACAAATTCAATTTATATATTATCTTAAACTTACTTTTGGTTTGCTGATTAGTATTTTTTATATTTGAATTCAATATTACATATTATTTGCATTTTATATCATATTTTTGATACTTTTACTTGTTTTTTCGTATAAATTTAGTTTCTTCTCTTCTATATTATATAAATACCATAAATACACTAATAAAAATAAAATCATTATATTTTTTATTTTAACTATCAAAATAGCATATAAAAAAGAAATTATAACAAGTATTATCTTGCTTATAAATATAGTATATCTATTTGATTTTTCTAAACCAACAAAACATTTCAATAATTCTTTCAAAATTTTTCCACCATCTAGTGGTAATATAGGTATTAAATTAAAAAAAGCAATAGCAAAATTAGTAAAAATAATTTCTTCCCTATAAAAATCATATTCTGGTAAATTTAAAAATATTATTGCAATTATTAAATTTGTAAGTGGGCCTATAAGAAAAAATAAAATTCTACATAATGAATTATTTTTTCCATAAGTATAAAATTCTAAAGAAGCTCCAAAAGGGCTTATTATTAATTTTTTGGGTTTTCCTCCTATAAGAACTCCCATTATTAAATGTGCAATTTCGTGTAAAATAATGAAAATTATAAAAATTATATATGTATTTATATTTTTTATAATCAATAATAATATTAAAATTAATATTATTTTTAAATTGATTTCTATTTTCATATATAATATTTTCCTCTCTTTGTACATAATAAAACAAAAAATGCTATTCACATGTATTATTTATAATTATTATAAATTAATAATTCTAGCAGGATCCACAAACCTATCTTCTACTCTTATCTCAAAATGTAAATGTGGTCCAGTACTATTTCCTGTACTTCCAACTGTTGCAATATCTTGATTTTGAGCAACAATTTGTCCTTCCTCTACATATATTTTTGAACAATGGGCATATAAAGTTATTATATTATTACATCTTATTTTTACATGGTTTCCATAATCACCTTCACTAGATACTAATTCAACTATTCCTTGCATAGATGCTTTTATTATCGTACCTTTTTCAGCCGCTATATCAACTCCTGTATGATAGCCTTTTACATTTTGATATTCTGATTCTCTAGCACCAAAACCTGAGCTAACTATCCCATTAATAGGCTTAACAAAACTATATGCTGCTTTTAAATTTTCAATATCCATATCCATTTCACTCATAGAACTACTATTATCTATTATAATTTCTGAAGTATTTTGTCCTATATTGTTTTCTTGTATACTTTGATCATTTGGTTGATTACTATCAATTTCATTGTTTGTTATGCTATTATCTTCTATATTTGCTTTATTATCATTATTTAAAATATTCATATTATTTTCTTCAGATTTCTCATTCAAAATACCACTTAAAAAATCTACTACTTTAGAACTTAATTCACTATTATATTTTTCAATAGTTCCTAAAAATTCTGTCGTAAAAATAAAATCTTTATTTTGTATGCAAAAAATAATTATAGCTATGTCAAACATAATTACTAAATTAAACCATATTTTATCTTTAAAACTTCCTCGTTTTTTTTCTACTTGTTTTGAATTCATAGAAATATTTTGATTATTTCTTCTATAATAGATTTCTTCTGCTTTTCTTATTTTTTCATTATCATTTAAAATTCTTTCCAAAAAAATACACCTCTCTTATATGTTTTTAATATATTCCATATAAGAAAGGTTTATGCTAATTTATTTTATAATAATCAAAATTATTGAACTAATAACTAATATAACATTTATTATTTTTAAAACTTTCATTTTTTGTTCTAATTTTTTTACTTTATATTTTTGGTATTTAAAATCTAATTGATTTATTTTTTGATTTACCAATAATTCAGCTTCTTTTAATATGCATAGTTTCTTTGCTTTATTATTTTTATTATCAGTACTATCTAATACATCTTTTATTTTTACATTATCCTTTAAAATAACAAATGCTTCATCTATAATATTGGATTCTGCATCTTTCAAAAAAATTACATTATTAATATTACTTGTTTGCATATTTTCTCCTTGCATAATAAATATTTAGTTTATTTTATTGTTAAAATAAATTATTTTTAATAATTTCGCAATTTCTTAAATTATTTGTTATTATTGTTTCCAAATATTGTAAAAATATTCTTTATTTTATTAAAATTAATTATAAAAATATATAAATAAAAATATATTTGCTTTTTTATTTTACATAAACTATTAAATAATCCTATATAATATAAAAAGCTGGTGGACTTTTAATCCACCAGCAAAATCGGAGAACAGCAAATTAGAAAATTAGAAAAACTTATTTCTCTTTCCTCCTCGTATGCGACATCAGCCACACCACTACAAAGCCGCTCGTTTCTAGTAATATAAGCGTGATCAATAAAATCAGCGGCCTGTCTATAAAGAAATTCAACACTTTTGATATAGTGTTGTTTAATAAGTGTGAGACATTTGCCATTATTACTGTTATCCCATATATGGCGCCAAGTAGCGCAGGGATAACAATTCCTAACAACCGAAACAACAATTTTGTTGTTGTTTTCATTTTATAATTCCTCCTTTAAAGTTTTAGATATATTTATTTTAACACATTTTTTGTTTTATGTCAAGTTCTTATGTTTTTATGAATTATTAATATTTTCCAACATTTAACATACACTTTAATATACTTTAATATTATTCAGAAAGGATAGATTTATATGAATGAAAAAAAAGGATTAGATTTTAAACATAAAGAAGTTATTAATATTAATGATGGTAAACGTTTAGGTTATGTACAAGATGTTACAGCCGATTTTAAAACAGGAACTATAACAAACATTATAGTTCCTGGAAATACAAAATTATTTAATCTTTTTTCAACTGGTAATGAAATAAACATACCTTGGAATTGTATTAAAACAATTGGTGATGACATTATACTTGTAGACATTTAATAAAAATTTCTTATGGAATTTTATTATTTGTATAATCTTCTCATATGCTCAATTGCAGTTTTCTCAAGTCTTGAAACCTGCGCTTGTGAAATTCCAATTTCATCTGCAACTTCCATTTGCGTTCTTCCTAAAAAAAATCTTTTATCAATTATCATGCGCTCTTTATCATTAAGTCTTTTTAATGCTTCATTCATAGTTAAATTTTCTGCCCACATTTCATCTGTATTTTTTTTATCTTTTACTTGATCCATAATTGACAAACTATCTGTTCCATCATTGTATGCAGGTTCTTGTAAAGATACTGGATCTTGAATCGCATCTAAACTAAGGACAATCTCTTCTTTTTCAACATTTAATTCTTTTGCAAGTTCATCTATATTAGGTTCTTTTCCTTTTTCTCTCATAATTTTTTCTTTTGCTTGTAAAACCTTGTAAGCTAAATCTCTAACAGATCTACTTACTCTTACCATATTATTATCTCTTAAATATCTTCTAACTTCTCCTATTATCATAGGAACTCCGGTATGTTGATAATTGAATATCAAGACTTGTGTCAAAATTATCAATAGCTTTTATTAATCCAACACATCCAACTTGAAACAAATCATCTGCATTTTCTCCTCTTCCACAAAATCTCTGAATTACACTCAATACTAATCTTAAATTTCCGTTAATTAATTTCTCTCTAGCATCTTTATCTCCATTATGCATTCTTTCGAATAATTCCTTCGTTTCTTCTTGCGTCAATACTTGTAATTTAGAGGTGTTTACATTTGCAATTTCAACTCTATTAATCAAAATCAAACCTCCTCTTGAAAATAATGTTAATTACATTATTTCCAAAAGAAGGTGATTTTATACTTTAATCATCTTGAATTTCTGTTTGTTTTAATCTTAAATATCCTAATTCTTCCCATCTATTATAAGCTAAATTTAATTTAAATAATACAGTTGGTTTTGCTCCTGCTCTATTCTTATCTACAACACATGCATAAAATCTAACATCTGTATCTTTTGGCACGTCTATTTCATGACATTCTGTAAATTGATCAGTATCTGAATATTCATATTTATACAAAGAATTCCTACTAATTTGTTTTATTAAACATAAAGTGTCCAAAACTTCCTTAGCTGTTTTACTTGCAGACATATCATTAATTGTTAGATTTACTGGTAAAGTATTACTTTCTAGCAATTGCATAGATGAAGCAATAAAAATTTTAAATTTTTGGGCTAAATTAGAAAGAATCGTTGCTGTTTTTTTAACTTCGTCACTATTGCCAATGTTAGCTGTATCAGCTTTTAAGGTATCATAAAACATGTAATGTATTCCTTCTTTATAGTAATAATTCATTATTATTTTTCTTAAATCATCATTTGTATGTTCTGTAATATGTATAAAGAAAATTGAATTATTTATTTGAGTATTCGCCCATTCTGTAACAGCTATTGTTTGTTTAAATTCTGTGGAGTTTTTCTTTAATCTTTCCAAATATTCCTCTTGTGTTTCATCTTTTTTTCTTAATATAAAACCTTCTTCATCACATTTTACTTTTTTTCCTTTATCAGGTCTAAACTTTAATTCTAATAATTCACCTTCAGTTTTACTTATTTTTTGTCCATGAAGTCCTTGAATTTCTGGATTATTAAGAATTGTTGTTATCATGCATAATTTCATTTTTTCTTCAGACATCTCATTTGATATAATTAAGACTTTTTCTTTATGAATAAAAGAAATATAAGTAGCTAAATTAATTGTAAATCTGCTTTTTCCTGAATTTGAAGGCATTGCATAGCACATTGTTTCACCTTTTCTTAATCCTTTAAATACAGTTGTAAGTATATTAAATGGTATAGATATTCCAGTATTTAATTCATTTTCTCCTGATAATAAAAAACTAGTTATATTTTCATTTAATCTTCCTTGTGTTAATCCTGTAGTTACAGTAATTTGTTCTAAAGCACTTTCTACTTCTTCAACAGTCATTTCTTTATATAATTCATAATTTTGAATTTCTAATATTTTTTCTCTTACTGCTGCTGTTGGTGCAACCATATAATTTTTCTTTAAAATAAATAATTTTTTTAATTCTATATAAGCATTCTCTAAAGTATAATTTTTTTGAGCCGCTAATCTTTTAATTTTTAACTTTAAATCATACGTATTAGTACTTTCTCTTGGCAATTGGTATTTTGCTTTTGCAATTGCAGGAGCATATTCTTCTCCATCTCTAAATAAAATTATTTTATATAAATTAGCTAGTTCATCATCAGAAAATTGGCAATCTTCATATAAAAAGTAATATCTAGAAATTGCTTTAGGATTATTAAATAGTAATCCTAAATATATACATTCCAACTCTATATCTTCAAGTTCTTCAGGAAAATAATCTTCCTGATTATCTTCAGATTCTTCTATATTTTCATTATCTTCCTCATTATCAACTTTTTCACTAGTTTCAGTTTCTTCATCTTCTTCATCATCTGCTACTTCGTATTCCTCGTCATCGTCGTCTTCTTCATCATCTACTACTTCATATTCCTCATCATCTTCGTCTTCTTCATCATCTGCTACTTCATATTCTTCGTCGTCTTCTTCATCATCTACTACTTCGTATTCCTCGTCGTCTTCGTTTTCTTCATCATCTACTACTTCATATTCTTCGTCATCTTCGTCTTCTTCATCATCTACTACTTCATATTCTTCGTCATCTTCGTCGTCTTCATCATCTACTATTTCATATTCCTCGTCGTCTTCGTCTTCTTCATCATCTACTACTTCATATTCTTCGCCTTCTTCATCATCTACTACTTCATATTCCTCATCATCTTCGTCTTCTTCATCATCTGCTACTTCATATTCTTCGTCG
>CANQEK010000005.1 GCA_947594985.1 uncultured Clostridia bacterium | reverse complement strand
TATCTCTTTTCATCTTCTAACAACGTATCTGTTTTTATATCTATATGCTTTTCTACTACACCTTCTGAAATATGTACATAATAATAGTTTAGTTCTATCACATCTTTTGTCATTGTTACAGTTTCTTCTTTTGGTTTTTCTACTAATACATATTTCTCAAAATCTTTAGCATGTGCTGTATATACATCTCCTACTTTTCCTTCTTGTTGCTCTACTGCAATTTTTTGTTTTGTTATTTTATCAATATGATTTACTATTACTTTTGTCTTTTGTAAATAATAGTATACTACTGTTATTGGTTCTCTTTCCATTTCTCCTGATGTTTTTCCTGTGTTTTCTACATATGTATAGTTTTCTATCTCTTCTTGTACTGTATCATAATGTTTTCCTTCATATCCTTCTAACACTACTTCATCATGTAATACTAAATTATCTTCTAAATTCTCTGGCGTTTCATCTTTCTCTAAATACTTTGTTATTACCTCTGTATTTTTTGCGTAGTAATATACTTTCTCTTGTTCTTCTTCTGTATATGTTCCTGTTGTTGGACTTGGTTTTTCTACTACTGTATATCCCTCTATACTTTCTTCTTTATCTGCTACATCATACTCATCAAATACTTTTCCTGTTTTTTCTTGTCTATCTGCTATTTCTCCTTGTGTTGCTCTATCAACATATTTTACTACTACTTTTGCATCTTTTCTTACATGGTATATTCTAATTACATTATCTTCTGCTTTCTCTGTTATTGTTAACGGTAATCCTAATGTTCCTTCTCCTACTTCTCCTTCTTCTACCGTTCCTTCTGTTTGTTTTTCTTCTATTTCTTCTTTACTTGCTAGCCTATACCCATATTTTTCTACATCTGTGTATGTATTTATTACATCTTTATATGTTGCTGTTTCATTTACTGTAACTTGTGGATCTATTGCCCAATCATAATAATATTCTATCCTATAACCAACTTTATCTTTTACATAGTATAACTTAATTATTGTCTTATCTTTTACATTTTCTGGTATAGAATTTACCTTTACCTCTTCACCATTTTCTTCTGTTACTGTTATTCTGTCTAATTTATATCCTGGGTATTTTCCTTCTACTGTTATTTTTCCTTTTTCTACCGTTAAAGTATCTGGTTCTAGTATTTGTACAGTCTCTTCTTTGCTTATTTTATCTTCTGTTTGTTCAATTTCATCTTTATAATATTGAACTTCATATTTTAGAGTCTTATTCTGCTTTTCATCTGGCATATAATATACTTTTATTATATTATTTTCCTCTTGTGCTCCTATTATTAGTGGTGTTCCTACAACTCCGTTATCTGCTGTCTTTTCACCTAAATCTGCTATTTCTTCTTGTTTTGCTAATCTATAATATTCTTTTGTATTTTCTGTTACTTTTTCTTCAATATCTTGACGTGTAATAACAGTTTCAAAGGTTTGATTTAATATTTGTTCTGTCAAGTCATTATCTTTTTTATTATTATAATAATATTCTATACTATATTTTAAATCTGAACGTTTTACAAAGTATACTTTTATTATATTCTCTGATGCTTTTTCTGATAAAGTCAACGGTAAATTGACAACACCTTCTCCTAAATTACCTTCTATTTGCTTTGCTTCTAATTCTTCTTTAGTTGCTAATCTATATCCTTCTTTTGGAATTAAATTAATATCACCACTTGTTATTTCTGCTTTATATGTTGAGTCTTTTGTTTCAGTTAAATCTCCTTGTATTTGCCAATCATAATAATATTCAACTGTATATTTTGTATGATTTAAAATATAGTAATATGTTACTTCTTGTTCTTCTTCAGCATATGTTCCACTTGTTACTTTTGATGAACTAAAATATACATATTCTGGAGATATATTAGAACTTTCTTGTGTTACAAATTGTTCACCTATTATTCCTATTTTTATCTCATCTTGTACTACACCATTTTCATTTGATGGTACTTCTTCTTCAGTATATTCAAGTTCTTCATTTTCTAACAGTTTTACTATATAATGATGTACTTTTACTGTTCCTCTTGCCTTTTCATTTATAATCTCTACTTCTTTGTCTTCATTTTCCATTAGTATTGTTTGCGTTGGCTCTGTTGGTAAAACATATCCTTCTAGTGCTTTTTCTTCTGTTAATTCATATGTTCCTTTTACTAAATTTTCCCAAATGATTTCTCCTTTATCATCTGTTATTCCAGTTTTTTCTTCATTTGTTTCAGTGTTCTTTAATTTAAATTCTACACCTTCTAGTGGAGTTTCTTTATCTTCATCTAATTTCTTTACTTTTAAGTCTCTTTTTATTAAATCGTAATAATATGTTACTACTTCCTCTTCTTCTCCATATATTCCTGTTGCATTACTTGGAGTTTGTACTAACTCATACTTGTCATTTAATCTCTCTGGTTGTATTGGTTCTGTTTTGTATTCTGCTCCTACTGCTCCACTACTTGTTACATCTTCTGCATTTTCTCCATCTTTTAATGGTACTTTATCTTCTGTTCCTAATAAATAATGATGTACTGTTAATGGTGTTTCTCTTTCTACATAGTAATAGTTTACATCTTGTTCTACTACATCAAATTCTCCACTTGCGTTTTGTGGCATTATATAATTATTCTGTTCATCTTTTTCTAAATCGTATTTATCTAAATCTAGGTGCGGTTCTGTACTATATTGTTCTCCTGGAATACCTTCTTCAACTACATCAGGTGCTATCTTCTCCTTTGATTCTTTTGTTAAATGGTGTACGTTTACTTTTGCAAACTTTTGATTTTCTATTTGAAATTCTACTTCATTAACAATTTCCGCATTAACTGCATCAGGTTTTTCAACTATTGACTTATTTTCTTTTTCAAAATTTATTATTACTGTTCCTGCTAACGGTTGATATTCTTCTGGTGTGCCTATTTCTGTTATTTCATATTTTCCAAATGGAATTTGCGTTATTGCTTGTCCATCTATATTTGTTTCTACTTCTGTATGATATAAATTGTCTTCTTGTACTTCTCCATCTTTTAACTGTTCTAATTTGAATCTAACTCCAGGTATTTTATCTCCTGTTTCACTATCTACTTTATTTATAATTATTTTATTCTCTTTTTTATTAAATGTAACAACAATATGCTTATCTTCTGTTACAGAATCAAAAGTTGGTAATATATATTTTCCACTTTCCTCTACTATTTCAAATTTCTGTTCCTCTCCATTTACAGTTATTTTTACTATTTCATATCCTTCTTCAGGCTCCATCACAATTTCTAATCTATTGCTATCTCCATATTTTACAGTCTCATATGATAAATTATCTTCTCCTGATATAGTTCCACCTTTATAATTATCTATTTCCTCTATATCAGTTGTTATATTAAATTTTTTTAATTTATTTGTAATCTTTAAATCTTGTGTTTCTTCAACACCCTTCTGTTCTGAGATTTTAATTATTATTCCATCTATATTACCATTATTTTCTAATTCAGTACCATTATCTAAAGTTATACTTTCTGAAGCAAAATATCCACCTACAATATAATATTCATCACTTGTTTGACAAACTGATGTTAAATAATCTTGTTTTGTTCCTCCAACAGTTTTAGTCCATTCAATTTTTTGATTTTTATCATATTTAATTATTATTCCATCATAAGAACCTTTACTTGTAAGTACTGTTCCATCTTCTAAAGTTATATTTTCTGCATCAAAATATCCTACGTCTATATGTCCTCCATCACTTGTATTATAAGTTTCATTTATATATATATTGTTCTCTTTTTTTGGAGTTTTCTCTTTTTCAATTCTTTCATCGACAGTTGCAGACACTATTTTTCCAACTGAATTATATTCTATTATCATTTTATTTTTTGATTCATCATAAGTTAATTTATTTTCATCATCTAACACTATTGTTTCAGAATCAAAATATCCTTCTACTATATATCCTCCATTATCTGTTGCTGTAACTGTTTCAATATAATCATTTCCTGTTCCACCTATAGTTTGACTGCTTTTTATTTGAACATCAGGTACACTTTGTTGATAATATGAAAATACTATTCCATCTGAAGAATTGTCAATTTCAAATTGATCTTCACTTCCAAATTGTATTGACTTTGATGAAAAAGTTGAGAATATTAAATACCCTCCATCATTAGATTTAAAGATATTTTTTACATAATCAGATTTATCTCCACCTACTTGTTTTACTTGGCAAAGATTTCCTTCATTATCATATTCTAGTAATATTAGATCTGATGTTTTACTTGCTTCTGGATCTTCATTAGTATCAAAATTTGTAAAACTCATCTTATTTTCTAATGTTAATTTCTTTGAAGAAAAACTTCCTTGTGCTAAATATTTTCCATCACTTACTTCACAAATTCTATCTATATATTCACTATCTGTTCCACCTATTGACTTGGCCCATTGTATTTCTCCATCTGCATTATATTTTACTGTCATTCCATCAGTACCACCATTATTTTCTAATTTCTTTCCATCACTTAAAGATATTGTAGCACTAAAGTTTCCGCCAGCTATATATCCACCATCACTTGTTGTACAAATATATTCTAGTCTATCACTTCTATTTCCTCCTATAGATTTTCCCCATTTAATTTCACCAGTTTCTCCTAATTTTATTATCATTCCATCAGTATATCTATTATCATCTGTAGTATATACATTAGTTAATTTCTTTTCATTATCTAACTGTACTTCTGTAGAAGAAAAATATCCTGCTAAAATATAATTACCATCATTAGTTTTGGAAATTGATTCTAAATATTCATTATATTCACCACTTATTTTTAAACTCCAATCTACTGTTTCTTCTGAACTATATTTTATTATCATTCCATCAGTAGAACCACTACTTACTAATTTATTCGTATCATCTAATGTTAGTGTATTTGAAAAATTTCCAATTACTATATATCCACCATCACTCGTTGCACAAGAATCTTCTATTGTTACATCACCACTTGAATTAAACATGAATTTATAATCAATTAATTCTCCTGTTTGACTATACTCCGTCATAACTATTTTTGAACCAATTGAAGCATCATCTTTTAAATATTTATCATCATCAAATATTAATGTAGATGTTGCAATAAGTTCACTCAAATTGCTATATATTATGAAATTTCCGTTTTCCAATTCAGTAATTACTTTTCCATTTAAATTAACTATAAAACCATCACCATGTACAATTACTTGTTTGCACCATTCTGTTTCACCATCTTTATTAAATTTTATTATTACTAAATCTTCATCAAAATTTCTTCTTGATTCTTCTGTTCCATCTTCTAAAGTTACTTGTGTTATTCTTGTTACTTCTGTTCCATCATCTAGTAATATTGTACCACTACTATAAGTTCCTGTAACAATATAACCACCATCATTAGTTGGAGTTGCTGTATCCATACTAAAGTTACTTGTTCCTTTTACTATAAAATTATAGTCTTTATACTTTAATACTTTAGTACTTTCTCTTGACGCCCCTATTCCAAAATAATATGTTTGTCCTCTTATATCATATTTTTCATTAGCTTGAATTTCTACTGCTTTATATAGACCTTCTGATAAATCAACTGTAATTTCTCCTTGTGCATTTGTTTCTATAATATAATATTCCTCACCATTTATTTCTTCTTTATTTCCTATTATTTCACCTTTACTATTTTTTGCTGGCTCTGTTTCGTTATCTATGTTATATATAGCAAATTTTACATTTGCTATAGGTGTTTTATCTTCTCCATCAACTTTAACTAACTTAAAAGTCGGAGAATCCTCCACTATTACTTGTATTTTATTATTTTCTAATAAATTCCATTTTTTTTCAGTTTGACCTTCTTGTAATTCCTCTTTAAATTTTAATTCACCTTGTTCATTTTGTATTTTAAAGGTTATATCTTTTACTTTTGTATAACCTGTTGGTGCTAAAACTTCTTTTAGAAGATATGTAGCTTCAAAATTTTTTCCTTCTACATACTCATATAAATTAGGTATTGTTAGCTTTCCTTGGTCATCTGTTTCATAAGTTCCTAATTCTTTATTATCTTTATATAGCTTAAATTTTGCTCCCAATAATGGTGTAATTTGTGAATTTTCCACACTATCTTCAGTTTGAACATCTTGCATAATTACATCTTCAGTTTTCTTCACTTTTAATAATTCTAAATCACAAGTAGGTATTTTTTCATTTTCAATTGTTAATTTTAGAGTTGGAATAGAATCTTCAGCTACCTCTATTTTTTTATCTTTAATGTTTAGTTGTTCTTGATTATTAACTATCTCATAATTAAAATTATTTTCATTATGATTTATCTTGAATATTATTGGATTTGCTAAATAATATCCGTCAGCTTTTACTTCCTCTAATTTATATTCTGTTCCTATTTTTAGTCCATCTAACTTTGCTTCTCCCTGTGTATTAGTTATAATTGTTTTACCACTTTCTGGAAGTCCTTTGCCAGTTATCTTATAACGTACTTTTGATATTTCATTTTCTGTTCCATTTTCAACCTTTTTGATTTCTAATCTTGCATTTACTTCATCTTCAACCTTTAATGTAACTTTATGATCTGCTTGAGATACAGAAAATCTATCACTAGTAATTCCATCTGTTTCTTCATTTTTTACTTCTATACTCAAGTTACCTGTTGTTCTATCAATATGTCCCACAAATTTTATTATTTCATCACTTAATTCATACTCTTTAGGTGTTTTTGTTTCCTGTAGTATATAAACTTTTTCTGCATATAAGTCATTAAATTTCATTGTACCATTTATATCTGTTACAGCTGTTTTACTTTCTTCTGCTCCTTCTTCTGTTATTTTATAAGTTGCTCCTGGTACTACTTTTTCTTCACCTTTTTTATTTTTAGTTATTTCTAAATTATATTTTTCTGATATTCTAAATCCTAGTTTATTTGGCTCTGTTGATGTATTATATTTTCCTTGATTTGTTATTAAACTAAAATATACTCCATGATGACTATATGCTATTTTATTAAAATCAATATTATTTGGTATTCTGATACTATAATTAAACACATAATCTTTGCCGGCTTTTACTACATAATCTCCAAAATCTATTAAGAAAGATTTTATGCTATCCCAATCATTTACTTGTGTTGCTTCTTTCCAATCACTCTCTACATCTGTTAATTCATTTGACGGATTTATGCTTTCTGAATAATAAACCTTTACTTTTCCATCTAATTCTGTTGGTACTTGAATTCCTTTTTTATCCATCTTTGTTTCAAATTCAGAATTTAAATTTCCTTTGCTTATTACATAAGTATTTCCTGTATAAGGTATTTTTCCTAATATTTTTACATCTGTTACTGATCCTGCATAATTATTCTTTATTTGTACACCAATGTTTGCTGTTTTTTCTTGATTTTCAACAGTAACATATAATGGTTTTATTTCTGCAGTTTCAGGTGATATTATTTCACTTCCTTCATTATTAAAATCACTTGCAATTTGATTTGTCAATAATGAGTCTGGTGATACTAAATTAATTTTTGTTGACCTTTTATTAACCATATCTGAATTATCTAGATTATTGTTAACATCATATATATCTGGTGATTTATAATAGTAATCAGTTCCAGCGCCATTACTTGCATATAATTCTATATCTGGGTTTGAAATACTTTTCCTTGGGTCAGGCGTTATATTTGCGTTTACAGTTATTGTATAAGTTTGTGGAATATCATTTTCTGTATTAATTTTTATTAAAATTCCATTATCAGTTTTTATAGTTTCATAACTCGTTATTCTAACATTTCTATTTTCTATAGAAATATTATTTATATCTACATCTATTATTTCTTTTGGTAATTTTATAATAAAACTACCATTTTCCCATTTTAATTCATTATTAGCAGAATTATACGTTGTCTTAATATATAATTTCTCATTTTCTTCTGTAAGCTGGGTAGATAAGGTATCATTACTTATACTTATATTCGCAATAGAAATTGGTGTTTCATAATTTGCTTTATAACTTTTTTGTGATTTAAAAGTATCACCTATATAAACAGATAATGTTGATTTAATATATTTAAATGTATCAAATATTGTTTTATCATAATTATCAGTTAAATAATCATCATCAATTTCTTTTATACAATATACATATAAAGATTCCTCGTTTGTAACTTCACTTGTTTCAACTCTTATATGTTTTACTGGTGTTTGATATTTATATGGATTACTACTTGTATATTGACTTACATTTGTAGAATCAAATGTAACTAATAAATTGCCTGTTTCTTCATCATATACTTTAATCCAACCATTATCTCCTAATATTTTTTTTGCACCACTAAAATATATACCAATATTTCTAGAAATTTTTTCCATGCTTTCTTCAGTTTGATCTTCTTTTATAAACATATCAGAAATTTGAGCTTCATTTGTTTTAGTTTCTTTTAAAATCAATCCTTTATTCTCTTCATTTGTTCCTATATAAGCATACCATTTTACTAAATATGTATCATCTTTTTCTGTCTCAGAACTTCCATTATAAATTCTTAATGGCTTTTCTTTTGAAACAGCATATCTACTAAATGGTGATGTTATATATTTACCAACAGTTATAGAATATTCTGATTGATATACAGGCTTTTGTGGTTTTGGTTTTTCTTCTGGGTCTTTTCCTGGTTCCTCTCCTGGATCTACGACAGGAGGAATTTTTATAGGTTTTTTCTCGTATAACACATTTATTTCAGCATTTACATCTGATCTATATGGATTTGAAAATCCTTCATTTGGGTTATTAAATCCTTCATAATATGCTTTTACTGGAACTACTAACTCTATTGTTTCTGTGCCTAAATTTTGATATGCCTCTATTGGGTAAATTACTCTTATTTGATATGAATTAGTTCTACTTAAGGTTGTTGTTATTTTTCCTGTACTATCATCTGCAACTGCTTCTTTGTCTATTGTAAATGTTCGTGTTTCAGAATCATAATTAAATTTTCCTGCTCCACTTACTAATTTTACTTCTAATGGATTTTCTTCACCTAATTTTGGAATTTGTCCTTCTAAATGTGTTTTACTTAAATTTAATACATTTGCTGTTTCACTTGTACTTACTGAGAATGTTAAACTTACTTTTTGTGTTTCTGTATTTATTAAATCTTCTAATGTCCTATATGTTTGATTTATATTACTTATACTTGCTTTTACTTTACCATACCAATCTACTGTTAAATCTATTTCTTTTCTTATATCTATTTCTTGACTTTCCTCTGTTACATATTTTCCTGTAAATATTACTTTATTGTCTGTTACTGAATAATTATTTTTATTATTTCCTATTGCTGCCGTTTTTTGACTACTTGATGAATAAACTCCACTTCTTACTATTCCTGTTATTAGTTTTTGAGTTCCATTTTTTATATCATTAAATTGTAATTCTTTTATATTTGTTCCTGTATAACTATTTTTTAACTCTTTATCTTTTGGTAATGCAGTCTGAAGATAAAAGTTTTTGCCTTGTATTTCAATCTTTCCACTTCTTAAGTATCCACCTGTTTGTACAATCAGCTCCATGTATAATGTATCTGATGTTCCAATTTCTTTACAAGTACCTTTTATTTTCTCTGCAGTACCGTCCAAATCTGTATCACGTAAAAAGAATGCACTAAATTTAATATTTCCATCTGTTTGTTCAACATCTTCTTCTCCCTTTTCATATTTTGCATAATTTCTTGCTCTCAAAAGTTCTTGTGATACACTTTGTTTGGTTATAGTAGTTTTTTTTGCAAAAAAACAACAAACTATACTAAAACCTAACAATATAACAGTAATTAAAATTATTAAATACTTTAATTTCTTATCACTTAATTTTTGATTATTATTTTTTAAATTTTTTGCTTCTTTCTTCATCTTTCTTTCTCCCATAAAAATTTAAATCATAGTTATCCAATACTATTTTATACACATAAATTTAATAAAGTAAATAACAACAAATTAACAATTATCAATGGTTTTTACCGTTTTTTTAGGGAAAATACAGTTTTAATTTTTTTGCAATTTATATAAGTTTCCATAACAGTTTTATTAAATTTTTTAAACTCTTGAAATATTACTGTAATTTAATCTTCTAATTACCTAGGGAACTATATTTTTATCAACAAAAATAAATAACAAAATGAACCCTCTTTGTTAAACTTTGCGTCTAACAAAGAGGATTCATTTTATTTTAATTTCTTATTCTAGTGATTTTATACTATAAAACTTTTTTCTTGATAACTACAACACCTACTGTAATTATAACTAAAGCTGCTAATGTAACTATTAATATTTGAATTATTATAGTACTTCCTGTCTCAAGACCAGTTGGTGGAACAAAGGTTATAAGCTCTGTTGCACTTGTATCTGGTTCATTTAGAGATTCAACAAATTCACCATGTCTTGGATTAGCATTACCTGGTATTGAAATTACATCTCTTCTACCAACTAAATTTTCATATTTTACAATCTCTGCAATATTGTCATATGTTAAATTATTAGCGTCATCTTGTGCTGATACTGTTTTAGTTATAGTTAGTGCAATCTGTGATTTATAATAGTCATCCTCCTTATTCGTTATTTCAGTATCATTAAGTTCTATTGGTTTTAAAGCTTTTTCAAAGGTTGAATTTTGCTCTCCATCATCAATACTTAATATCAAGTTATTGTTTTGTGAAGTTTGATATAACAGACTATTTTTATCTAATAATTCATATTCTGGTAAAACATTTTTATCTAATAATCTTTGTTCTGCATATCCATTTCCAGCTAATTCTGTTAGATTTGTAGTTCTCCATGCGTGGTCTTTATCTTGATTATATGTTGATGTAAATACTGCATTATTATCAACATAATCAACTAATTGACATACTTTTGTTGTAACAACATCATCATGATCAAGGTCTATTTCTCCAGTATAATAATATTTTCCTAGATAATAACCTAAATCTCTCTTGTTCGTAGCTAAATCATTTAGTGCAGCTTTAATATCTGGATTATCTCTTAAATTTTTACTTATGTAATCTTTATCACCAACATTTAATGCTGTAAGTAGATAATTAATTTCAATTGTTGTACCTTGAAGAATTGTATCATCTACATTTATAAATCTAAAGTTTTGTTGTCCTTTATTTTCTTCATTTGAATATGATAATTTATTTTCTTGTCTATTTAAAGCTTGCATTACGTCTGTTCCAATTGATGAAGAATTTAAACTTATATCTGCACACAAATATTTGTTATTAATTTTAGCAATTACAACTTTGTCCTCAGGAAGATCATTTTTTACTATGTAGTCAATATCATATTTTGCTTCAAAAATAACATTTTGATCATTTGTTGTTAATTTAATTGAACTTATCTCTTTATCTAATACTATTTTATTTTCTGGTCTTTCAACTAAACCACAATCTATAGTTGATTTTGTTATTTTATTATCATCTGATGCATTTTCTAGACTCAAGTTTAGTATTTCTGTATCTGCAAACATATAGTAATCATTATATAATTCTGTATGTTTACTATTTTCTTCATATTTTGTTGCTGTAGCTAATACATTTGCATTTGTATTTGTAATTGTTTGTGAATTAGCCATAACTTCAAGTCTTCTTATTTCACTATCTCTTGCATGATTTCCTCGTTCAGCATCAGGTTGATAAATTGTAGTTTTATAATCTTGACCATTATATACTGCTGGTGTTTTTCCATATTGGTCTCCATCATAATTTGCAGTTAATATTTTATCAATTTCTGAATATTGCTTTTTAGTATCACTATTGTAGGCTTTTGGTGATCCTGTAATTCCTATATTATCTTCTAATTCAGTCTTATCATTTCCATATAAGAACCTTACTACATAATTTCCTGAAGGGGCACCTTCAAATTTGTATGAACCAATATTCTCAATAATATCATCAGGTGAAACATTATTTTTATCATCTATTCCTCTAACTGTTTCAATTGTACTATCAAATCCAGTTAAATCTTTCATTGATTTTCCACCTAAACAGTTAAGAGATTTATTGGTTGGCCATAAGAAATCATAATCTTGTTCACCTACTTTTACTTTCTCAACAAGTTCTGTTGTTAATCCACCTATTAAAGCTTCTTCAGTTTCTAAGATTCCCATATTTTCTTTTCCCATATTTTCTTTTCTGTCTTCCCAAACTTGACCACTTACTTCTCTAGCACCATTTTTAACTTCTATGTTCAATACTGGTGCAGAATCAGTATCATCTTCGTACCATGATTTTTCATTATAATTTTCAATATTCAAGTTTGCTGGAGCTGAATCTTTGTCTACTTTACCTGCTATATTTCCGTCTAGATAATATGTTGAATAACTTGCAATTTCTGCAACATTAGATTTTTTTCCTCTAATTATTGTATTTCTTACACCATCTATTGTCGCCTTATTAACTTTAAATTCTGTTTCAATTGTTGCTCTTTCTCCACTTGCTAGTTTGACATTTAAATTGTCAAATACTATTTTATTATATGTTACTTTATCAGAACCTATTATATCTTTTGCTTCTGAACGATAACTTATCGTATTTTCATTTAATTTTACACTTATTGGCTCGCCTAAAGAACTATCATAATAATCATTAACAGATTTTATTTCTTCTATATAAGAACCAGATTCATTATATAAAACAATTTGATATTTTAATACTACTTCCATTTCAGAAAAATTATCTAATGGTATATCTCTATTTATACCTATTATTTGATCATATAAGTCTGATTCTACATCTGATAAATACATTTCAGCTCTATAATAATAATCTGTACTGTATAAACCTAATGAATATGAAATAGACTGATTACCAGCTGTTAAAGCCATTGTATATGCATCTCCATTTTTATCCGCTATTTTATCTGCCAATGTATTAAATTTTTTTTCTGCATATTCTATTGATGAATCTTTACCTTTTAAGGATACTGTAGCTGAAACTAAATCTTTTGCTAAGCCTAAATCTGCATCTGGTCTTCTTACTAAACCTAAATTAATGTGTAAACAATAATTATATATTGCTTCATAATAATATTTTTGCTCTACACCAAGTTCTGTAATTGACGTATCAGCATTATATAACCTATAACCATTCCAATTTTCTGAATCACGTGCAAATGGGAATGTTAAACCACCTTGAGATGTTCTAGCTGTTGTTTTAAATAGTTCTAAAGCTACTCCATTTTCATCTGTTGTAATTAATTTTGATATTGCTTTAGAATTACCATCTGATACACCACTTAATTGATATGTTAAATTATTTTCTATTTGTTTACTATTTTCGTCTATTCCTGTAGCAGAACCTATTGTTACGCCATTTCCATCTATAGCTGATTTTCCAGCTACAGTTTGTATTCTATTATTTACCATATCTCTATCACAATCTAAAGCCATAGAATCTCTTGCAAAGAGATCTTTATCAGTTGTTGTAGAATTTATAAAGACTGATGAATTTCCATCTGACCTTTCTAAAAATTTTGTTGGCTCATATGTTTGACCATCATATACAAAATCAACATCATATGACGCTCTATAACCATTATTTTTTTGTTCATCAGTTACTGTTGGGATTTTTACTCTTGGAGCTTCCCAAGTACCATCTTCTCCTGTTACTATTGGTAAAGATAATTCTGTTCCATTTATATCTTTATAAACAGTTGCTAATTCTCTATTAACTATCTTTCCTTCACCATCAGTTATTACTTTATATACATAAACTTCAACACCTGAAATAGCATTTTCAGAATCATCTATATATCCATTTGGTACAGAGTTTTCTGTATTTTTATCATTTTCATCTACTGGTTTATCTTCCCAAACTTGACCAGCAAGTTTAGTTGTTAAATCAATAATAGTATAAACTGGTAATTCATTTGTTACAATAATTTCTAAATTACCATTTTCATCTATTGAAGCACCATTATTAGAAATACCTATATTTTTCCAACCCTCTGCAAGATTAATTTCTTCAACTGTTACTGTTGGAGCTTTATTTCCATACCATGTAATTGTTGGTGATGTATATGTTTGACCACCTTTTAATTTGATTTGATATTCTTTACTACCAATACATACTTCATTTTCACCATCTATCTTGAAATAATCTCCCTCAATTCTAACTTTTAAAGTAAATTCTGGTGATTGTGCTGCATCTATTAATTTTTCATCTAATACTACTTTTTTAATATTAAATTGACCTTTATGGTTTTTCTGTTCTTGATATTGGTTTTCTGCAATAACTGTAACTATTGAATCTTCACCTAATTTTCCTTCTTTATTGCGTATTTCTTTAATTTCTATTCCATCTGGTATATCTATTTCTTCAACAGTATAGCTTGGAGGTTCCTCTCCAGAACACCATTTATATAAATCAGAAACATAAGTTTCTCCTGGTTTAATACCAACTACAAACGAGTCATTTTCGCCTACCTTTACTTTAAAATAGAAGGTTTCATTTGTTGGTCCTATACCACTTGAAAGTACTTTACTAATAGATAATCTTCCACCTACTAATTTTGCTTTATTTGTAAAAGTAGCTACTGTAACGTCGTTTCCTTCTTCTCCCTCTTCTTTTATTTCTTTTATTACACCACTACCATTTACTATTGAAACATTATTAGCTATTTCTGAATCTTTTTCTTTTACTGTATATTCTGGAGCTTGGTCTCCATACCAGTAAATATCTTTAGATTCCCATGGTTCTTCTCCACCTTTTACAGTTATTGGTATAACTAATTCTGTATTACTATAAGTTTTGTTATCGTATTCAAATGAACCTTTTAAAGTAACATCAAATTCAAATTCTTTTCCATTTAAAGATCCATTTACTACATTTTTCTTTATTTTCAACTGTCCTATATGTGGTTTTTCCATTTTATTGACAAAATTAGCTTCTGTAATAGAAATTTCTACTGAATTATTTTCTTTTAATTTTCCAGTAATAGATTTTTCATCTATATTTTTATTTCCATCTCCTGATATATCGTCAAGTTCTATTCCTTCTGGAAGGTCAATTTCTGTTATTGTATATTTTGGAGCTTGGTCGCCTTTCCAAGAATATTTACCAGAAGTATATTCCCATACCCATGATTTTGTTACATCATTATATTCAGGACTTAAAGAAACAATAGTATCTTCGTACCCTTCAACTTCAATTTTGAATTTGAATACTAATGATTTAATATAATCTATTGAAACATTTTCTGCATTATTCAAAGTTTTAATAATATGTAAATATCCAGCTTTTATTTTTTCATCAGGTGTAACTTTTCTGTTCCAAGCTGTTACTGTTACAGTTGGTTCTTCTATATTTGGGGAATTTGCTATATCTGTAGAAGGTATATCTCTATAATCAACTAAAGTACCACTTGAAGGTTCTACTGATGAGGCAATGTCTTCTCCTACAAGATATTCTTCTACTTTATAAGTTGGGGCTTCATCTCCGTACCATTCAAAGGTTCCAGATTTCCAAGTAGCACTTACTATATCATTATTATCTGATCCTGGTATAGAAATTTGAATAAGATTTTCATTATCATAATTTGAAGAATCATTTAATGGTTTTATTCCATTTGGTGTAATTTGATAAGTTCCACTAAGCCTTGATGATTCAAATATAATATTATTATTGCTATCTCTTAACACATATCTAAAATTTTTTCCCTCTACTATTACTGCAAATTTATATGTTTTGTTAAGTAATTCACCATCTTTAGCATCTACTTTTTTAACTATTTGTAGTTTTCCTTGTTTTTTTATATGTTCTTCTTCTACTTTGTTTGTAATTGGAACATCTATCACAATAGTAGTAGGTTTATCTTGAGTAGTACTTTGATTAGTTTCATCTGGTTTTAGTGTACCGTGAATTAAACCATCATTTTGAACTTTATCATCAGTAATAATTGTTCCGTCTGGAACATCTACTTCTTCAATTGTATAATTTGGATAATTACCATAAGCCCATACATACTCACTTGAATATCCTTCCCATACCCAATTTCCTTCAGAATTTTTTCTTGTCGGTGTTGATAATACAATTCTTTCTGGCTCATAGTCACCTACTTTTATTTCAAAAGTAAATTTCAAAGAGTTAATATATTCTTTTGGAAGATTTGTTGAGCCGTCTAAAGTTTTAATAATACGTATAGAACCTTTCTGCATTTTTATAGCATTTATAGCTGTTACATTTACTGTTTGATTTTCTGCAATAATACCTTTATAAGGTGTTATTGATATTAACTGAAAACTAGGATCATTTTGTAGCTCAGTTACTGAATATCTTGGAGATTCTTTTCCATACCATAAAATTTCATTAGAAGTCCATGTTTCTCCACCTTTTACAGTTACTTGTATAACCAAGTCTGTATTACTATACGTTTCTCTATAACCATCATTTTCTAAATCGTATTCAAATGTTCCAGTTATATTTAAGTTAAATGTGAATTCTTTTCCTGATAAACTACTATTTGCTAATCCTAAATCTTTTACTTTTTTAGTTATTGCAATTTTTCCTTTTTTTGGAGCTGGAATTTTATTTTTTGCAATTATTTTAATAGTTTTTATTCCATTTAGTGTTCCCTCTGCATTTTCAATCTTATATAGTTCATATCCTTTTGGAATATTAATTTCTTCTATCTTATAGCTAGGAGCATCTTTTGTTCCTAACCAATAATATACTTTAGATTCTACTATTTCACCAGCTTTTACCTTTAATATTTCTTCATTTGATGAATTTTCAGCACCTTTTACAGTTACTTTAAATTCAAAAAATTCATCAGAATCGAAATTTGTAATTTGATTTCCTTGGTCATCAACTAGTTGTTTTTCTATTACTAGTTTACCTTTATTTATGTCTAATTTTCTACTTATTTCAACATATTCATACCATCTAATACCGTTTATACCTAATGCTGCAATTTGAGAGTTAATTGGTTCTAATTTTAATAATGTTAAACTAGGATCCCATGTTGCTCTATTAAATGTTCCTTTCATTTGTTGACAACTTCCTGCTGCATTCATATATTTAAAACGAGTTTTTATATCAGTAATTTTTGTAGAATTTTCAATTACTTCTTTATTCAATATTCTAATATAAAACATTTCATTAGACTTTGGATATTCTGGATCTTGAGAATCAGTTCTTTCACCATCTAAATATACTAACATCCAATCTGTTCTATCAAGTGCTTCTTCTTTAGCATCCGTATAAAGGTCCATTCCTTCAATTCCAGCAAATTGTGTTTTTCTTTGTCCATGTTCTTGTTTTTCTCCACCAAAATATGAAATTGAAAATGGTCCTACTAAAAGAGTTTGTGTAGACTCTTCCCACATAACTTCTGGTTGAGTATCATTCCATTTTGCTTCATACTTAAATTTAAAAGCATTTTCTACTTTTCTTTCATTTTTATTTTCATCTATAAAAGTTTTATCTTCGTATTCTAAATCTTTAATATCTTCTTTCCCTGCAACTTGTTTTATGTATTCTTCAAATGCATCAGCTTCTAAAGAAAGATCTGTATTTTCTCCTCCTTCTTTGTCTCCTTGACCACCTGCTGTAGTATTCCACCAAGCATATTGTACATTAGTGTTTTTGTCATCTATTTTGCTTTCTATTATTTTACCTTCAGAGTCTTTCTTTTGTGCTAGAGTTGATATTTTATATTCATCAACCATTTCAGCTAATATATATGCTTCTTTAGGTGTAGCTATTTGGGGTCCACCATCTTTTTGATAAAATGCTATAGTATCGTTGTAATATTTTGTGCCTGGTATGCTTTTACTGGTATTTATTTTAATCTTTGTAATAAATAAATTTCTACCTAGAGTTTCTTGATATTCTTCATAATACGAATTATTTGTTGTAGGTTTTAACTTTGAGTCTAATCCTTCTTCGTTTTTATATTTTTGGTATATAGATTCTATACTACAGCCTTCATCTTCTTTTTTTAAATAAGGGAAAGAAATCCCCAATCTAGTATCCCCCTCATTATGCAATTCAGTTTCATTTATAGATGTTAAATCTGCGCCATGTTGTGAACATAAGATATCATATTCACCTCTTAAATCATCAAGTGTTATAAAGCTATTATTACCAAAATTTTCACTATGATTAGATTTTGATTCTTTTTCAATTCTTCCTCTCATTGTTAAATTTGGAAATATATTCAATATACCATTTTCATCAAAATATTTATTATATTCATTACTATAATTTCCTTCTATATTTCCAAGCATTTGTTGCTCATCATAAGCATTAACAATAGATATATATGTGAAGAAAGTGGTTAATATCATAAGTATTAATAGTAAATTTATACAGATTTTTTTAATTACATTATTCATATTAAACACCCCCTTTTCTTTTTGATAATACAATTTTATTATATGTTATAAATATTACTATACTTCCTAATAATATTGAAGTTATTATTACTGAAATATGAATAAATACTTCTCCTGTTTTAATTAGTATTGATATATCAGCAGATCCTAAATCATTTTCTCCTTGTGCTTTATTAGCTGGAGTTGAATTAGTATCTGAAATACCATAAATATTATAATCATCATAAATTTCTGCTAAGTTATTAACCAGTCCTGTATTTTCTCCTGTCATTTGCTTTGTTAATATTAGTTTTACTGTTGCTGATTCTCCTGGAGCTAATTCTTTTTCTGCTAAAGCTTCTGTATATAAATTTCCATCAGATCCTGTGTACCAACTAGAATTTGAATCTATTGAAGAATTAAATGTCATTCCTTCTGGTAAATAATCTATTATTTTTTTTGCATAACCTTTAACATCACCAACATTTGATACTGTAATATTATATTCAACATATACTGTAGATCCAGATACATATTTTGACGCTATCTCTGTTTTTGCAAAAGTAGTATTGTCATAATTATTTGTTGTTGTTAATGGTTTAGGAGTTTGTGTTGTCACTTTAGATATAGTTTTATCTAATTTCAAATCAAATGTCTCTGCTAATACTAATCCTATATCTATACCTGCAATACTACCATTTTCTATTTTAATAACATCTGTAATAGCTCCGTTTCTTGTTTTACCATCTTGTTCTAATTTTGTAGTTATTGCATCAGAATTTACACTGCTCTCAACACCATCTTTTTGATATGTAGTTACAGTATATTTTACTGTATCATAATCAAATATTACAAGATAACTTCCATTTTCTACTCCAGAAAATGTATATGTTCCTAATGAATCTGTAGAAATTGTTTTTTTGATAATACCTGATTCACTATCAACTAATTTTACTGATATTCCTGGTAATAATTCTTCATCAGATGATCTCATACCGTCTGAGTTACTATCAAGCCAAGCTGTACCAGATAATCTATAAGTTTTACTAATGTTTGTTTTATTTGGAGTTGAAGTACCACTTGATGAATTTCCAAAATCCATTGTTGTACTATTTTTCAAAGAAGGTTCTATTATATGTGTTATTGAATTAGATGTTACTTCTCCAACATTATTAGCAGTAACTGTTGCAAAATTTGTAACAGTTTTTTCTTGAACACCATGTAAGTTTGCAGCTACTGCTGAAACATTTATTACTAATTCTTGTTGTGGTTTAAGATTTGCTGTTATTGTTACATTCTCGTTAGAGTTCATAGTTTTTGTAACTGGTACTCCGTCAATTGAATAACTAACTTTTTCAATAATTATACCTTCTGGTATAATTTCCTTTACATTTAAATGATTTGCAACTAATTCACCTTCATTTTTTACAGTAAATATATAAGTTATTTTGTCTCCTTCTTTTACATAAGTATCTGTTGTAGTTGTTGTTTGTACTATTGTTAGAACTGGTTTACCTATACTTATAGTCTTTGGTTGTGATTCATAAGTATCTGTTCCATCTGCTTTTATCATTGCAATTAGTTTTGGAGTTACTTTTGTTATATTATTTTCTAATTCATTAGTTCTTACTGTTATATGTAATTGAATACTATGTTGTGCCTCTAGTTTCTCTATATTCCATGTAACTGTTTTTGAATTTTCATCATAAGTTCCTTCAGCAATATCTGAAGTAGTTATTCCATCATCATTATATCCACGTACTGTAGCTTTTACAAAAGAAAGTTCATTTGGTATTTCTTCTGTAACAACCACATTATTCATTGTTTTATCTGTTAAATTCATAATATCTATTCTATGTGTAATTTCTTCATTTACATCATATACATAATCAGCTATTTCATATATATTAGATTGTTCTATTCTAAATTCTGCTTGCATTATTTGAACTTCTTTTTCTTCTGCACTTAAAATAGAATTTAAATCTTTTGCTGTTACTGAAGCATTAAGTTTTATAGAATAGTTTTCACTGTTTGATGTGTTTATATTGTCATTAGCTATTAATTTAATTAAAACTTCAAATGTTTCACCTTTTTCTAAACTTGGTGCATTTATATTTAATTTATTTTCATTTAAATTAATTTGTACATTTTCATTTTCACATTCACTAGAAAGATAGCTTGTAAATTGTGGTATTGGGAATTCTACATTAATATCTTCTGCTTTACATTCTCCAATATTTTTAGTAATTAATTTAACTTGTAATTCTTCATATTCTTTTACTGTTTCTTTATTACTTGAAATTTCTAAGCTTAATTCTGGTCCGTTTCCAGTTGTTAATCCTACTAAATCTGGTATAGATTCCTCATCTGTTACAGCAATTTCAGAATTATTTGTATAATATGCTAAAAATGTTCCATAAAATTTTTCATTATGAGGTAAATTTTCAGGAATCTCATATTTATATGTAAATTTTAAAACATCTGCTTCTTGCATTTCATAATTTGAATCTACTGGTACTATTAAATAAGATTTTATATTATCGAAGTTTTCTGGATTTTCTATCCAATTATTAGAAGGTTCCTCTAAATCCTTAGTTGCTTCTGCATTATCTGAATAATATATAGTAAATTGTGAATTATTTCTTTCATCTCCAACTATAGGTGTTATTAATTTTGTATCTTTTGTTGTTCCTAATTCTATTCCTGTAGATATATTTTTAACACCTTTAAAAGGAATTCTACCTAATATAGAAAAATTAGAAACTGTATTTTTATTATTATTCATTACAATAATTTCCATTACTGGTGTTTTTACTTCTGAATAAATATCTATTAAATCTTCTTTTGCACCTTGTCTTACAGAGGTTACTTTAGAACCTGAATTATTGTAATCTGAAATAGAATTAATTGCTACTAATCCTAATGGAGCAGAATAATTAATATTTAATTCTTCAACTCCTCCATTTACATAGTTTGTAGCTTCACTATTATTATATCTTAAATTTATTTTATCTGTTTTAGCTGGTGTAAATATATTAACTTTAATATTTAAATTAATAACTATGTTTGCACCATTTGTTAAAACACCAGAATTAATACCTTCTTGTACTCCATCTAAAGTTACAATTATCGTTCTTCCATTAATATCAACAGATGTTATTGATAATCCTTCTGAATATAATAAACTTGTGTCTGTTATTTCAAAACTTTCAACTGTCTCTGGTAATTCTATTTCAAATACTGAGTGACCATAGACATCTGATGTTTCAACAGCATTGTTTAATTCAACTCTTAATTCAACATTTCTATTTTCTTCTAGTGTTGATAAACTATCTCTATCAATAACTAAATTAGCTTTAGTTTCAGTATCATTTAATTTTGTTGTTATTTCTGCATTTTGTACATCAACAATGCCTTCAACATATGTATAATTTGCTCTAATTATTGATTTGGTATTAATACTTGAAAGTTTTACAAATGTATCCTTATCAATAGAAGAATTATTCATAGCTTTTACATTTCCTATAACTAAGTTTCCTTCTCCTATAGGTTTAGTTGTTTCAAATTTTATTTTTGAATATGTTGTTTCAAAAGGAATTACAATATTTCCCTCTTCATTTACTTCTGTTTCATTATTAATAGTAAAAATTACATTATTATTTAAATCTAAAACTTTGATTTCTCCATTTTCTCCAAGAAGATTAACAAAGTTTTCTTTAGATAATGATATTTGTTTATAATAAATATCATTATTCTCATAAGATTTTCCTTCTTTATCTATATATAAATTTTCAGTATCCTCTACTATAATTCCTTCAAGTATTTCTGTATAAGAAACGTTTACTACAGTTTCAGATAAAAATTCCGTCTCATATCTATTATTTTTTCCATAATTTACATAAGCATATGCTTTTGAAATTTCTGGAGTTTTATTTTCTATATTTAAAGATACTATATCTCCTGTTTTTCCTTGTAAGATATATTCATAATTTTGATTATTTGTTATTATATTTTCTTCTTGAATACCACTAAGTATATTCATATTTACTTCAATATTAGAATTTACAGAAACTTCATCATCTCTTATTTCTAAGTCTCTGTATGTATAAGTGATTAAATATTCATCAACACCTATACTGTTACAATATCTTTCTTCTTCTACTATTTCTTTTTCAGAATCTTGTAAAAACTCATCTTCAAACTCATTTATTTGAACTAATTTTTTCTCATTATTAACATTAATAGTTATTTTATTATTTTCTTGATCATAACTCCAATTATCTTCTGAAAAATTAACTTCTCCTACATTTTGACCATTAGTTGCCATTGTATTATTTGCAATTACATAAACATTACTTGGATAAGTATCTTCAAAACTTGGTACATCAATTACAATTTGAGATTTTTTAACTGGTAATGTTTTTTTATCAGTAGAATTATCAATTTTTAAGACAGTTTGTAATATGATTCCAGCACCAAAATCTATATATTTTGTTGCTGAAGTTTCTACTTTTATTTCTCTTTCATTTGTCCAAGAAAGATTTAATTTTTCTTCTTTAGAAATTTCAAATTCTTTTCCTTCATTATCAATATATACACCACTTAACACAACTAAAAAATCTTTTGAAAGATTTTCTTCATTTACATATTTTTCATTTTTGTATTCTATTGGTACTTCAATCTTAACTGTATCTGAAGAACTATTTATTTGTTTTAAGAATAATGTATTATCTTCTACTGATTGAACATATTCTTTTTCATCTTCAGATGAAACTTGTTCTTGAACATCTCCTTGTTCTCCTTCAGTTGAAGATAAATCTTCTGGGGTTACTTCATCTAATTCTTGATTTGTTTCATCTACTTCTTGATCTACTTCATCATTTTCTTTTAATTTGAAGTTTATACCCTTTCCTTCTTCAGCTTCTACAATGGCTATTTTAGCATCTTTTAGATATCCTGCTTCATTAACATCTAAGTTCATATTAATAGCCAATTCCTCATTATTTACATCACTAATAACCGAAGTTTGTTTTTCTTCTTCGGTTCCAAAATATGATTCAAATCTGATATTTTTATGTCCTGTGTCAGATTCTTTACCAAATAATGTTTCTGCAAAACTTGCTGCATATGATTTAGTTACAAATGCAAAATTTGCAAAAGTTAGTGTAAATATTAGGATTATGGCTAATAATTTTCTTAAAGGTTTATTTTTTAGCATAATCTTAACTCCTCCTACAATAATAACAAATTTTTAAACATAGTATCTTAATCTTACTACTTATTATATTTTTATAAGTACAATTCTACTCTTTCATTTTAGAGTAGTCAATAGGCAAAAACTCCTTAAAATCAACAGATTCATCATTTTATTTTTTATAACTTTACGGAAATTCAATCTGTATCTTTCCATAATTTACAATATAAAATTTTCGTTACATCTAATTATTAATTTTTGTTTCTCCTATTACATTTATTAAAACGCTATACATTATTTATTATATACCGTTATGTCAACTTTTTCAAGGTATTTTTTGACTTTTTTTCAAGTTTTTTTCAATTATTTTAACAGTATTTTCAAATATTTTATAATTTTTTTTGTCGAATTGTATTATTTATGATTTTTATATCTTAAATTTTATTATATTTGAATTAAAATATAACCTTAAATTTTATAAAATTATATTTATTTGTTATACTTTTGCAACTTTTAAATTTTAAATCATATAAATATATTAAATATTAATAATTATTTAAGGAGGAACTAATTTTGAATAATATGGATATTAATAAATTGTTAGAAACAATTTCAAAAATGGATAAAGAAGAATTAACAAAAAATATATATAAAGCTCAACAAATATTAGAGAATTCTAATATACAAAAAAATATTAATAAAGGCGATAAATAATATGAATGATGATTTTTCAGAAATTTTCAATAAATTTTCCGATATTTTAAAAGAAAAAAATATAGATTTAAACAATATTGCAGGTGGTAATACCCCGCCACCTGCTGAGGATTCTGATTTAGGAATAGATATTAATACAATTTTAAAAATAAAAGAAATACTTTCAAAAATCAACAAAAATCAAAACTGCCCTAGAAATAAATTATTACATTCTTTAGAACCTTATCTTCAAGATAGCAAAAAGGAAAAACTAGATCAATATATTAAAATTGCTAACTTGTTAAGTGTTGCGGAAAATTTAGATTTAGGAATTAATTTTTTAGAAAAAAACAAGCAAGGTTTTGATTTAATTTTAATTATAACCTTGCTATTACTTATTATTTAATTAACAAAATATTAAATTGTTATTTTACAAGTAATTGTGTTAAATTATTTTTATGATATAACAATTTCATTTTTTTCAATTTTGCAGATTGGACACCTTTCTTCTTTTTCCGTAACTTCTCTTACTAGATTTGCTATTCTAATTTGCGTTACATCTATACTATTAGCAGAAATAATTGCCATTGTATTGCCATTAGCACCAGCATGAGCTACTCCTCTTAAAGCACCTAATATTATTATATTTCCACCCGCTACTATTTCTGCTCCAGCATTAACATCACCACATATAACTATACTTCCAGGATACTCTTCTCTTTGCCCTGATCTCAATGAATTTTGAACAAATTTAGTTTCAGATATATCTGTATCAGCTTCAAAGGTTTTCTTAATAGCATGAAGCCCCAATAAATCAGATACATCATCAAATTTTACTTCAACAGGTATCTCACTATTTATAAGATTTTTTACTTTTTTAACCTCAGATTCAGTAAATAATCTTCCTGTAACTCTCATAGGAATTGTAGAAGTTTGGTAAAAATCCCTCAACTTTGGAAGTTTTAATTGTAATTCTTCTAATATCTGATTTATATCAGCAATTATACTAACATTTAATATTATTTCATTTGTAGTTTGATTAATTATTATATTATTTAACATCCTTTTTTACCTCTTTCTATCTAAAAACTTCTGTTTCTGTTGAAGCAGACATATCTTCTACTACTTCCCCTATATTCATTCCAAAATATTCATATATTATTCGTTTTACAGTTTCAGCAGTATAATATCCATGAAAACCATTTTCTACTATAACAACCACTGCTATTTCTGGATCATTATATGGGGCAAAACCTACAAACCAACCATCTGTCCTTGCATTTTTACCCTCTCCAGCTTCAGCAGAACCAGTTTTTCCTCCAACTTGTATTGGAAAATCTCTGAATGATGAGGCTGCAGTTCCTCCTTCTCCTTCTGTAACTGCTAACATTCCTTCATGTACTATATTAATTGTTTCTTGGCTAATTTGTATATCTTCTGTTTCTTCATCTGGTAATCCTAATTTTTTATTAACAAATTCATTTATTTCATTTCGTGGAACTTGAGTTCCGTTTGATTTATTAACACTTTTTATAATTGATACATCTAATTTTTTTCCACCATTTGCTACCATTGCTATATATTTTGCAACTTGTAGTGGAGTAAAACTATTAAAACCTTGACCTATAGAGGCATATGCTAATTGTGCTTCTGACCATACTTCTTTTTTTGCTTCAGCAACTGATTTTTGAGCTAAAGTACCTTTTCCTTCGCCAATTATTTCTACTCCTGTTTTAGAACCTAAACCAAAATAACTTGCATACTTTGATAAACTATCTCCTCCAACTCTAATACCTACATCAAAGAAAAAGTAATTACAAGATTTTTGAATTGCTTGTACTACATTTAAAGGACCATGGCCTCTTCCATAATCATTATAATACCAACAAGCTGGTTGCTTTCTTTGTGGATCAACAATTCCATAATATGGTCCATTATCATTTATTTTTTCTTCTTTACTAACTTTTCCAGTTTCTAAAGCAGTTATCGCTGTTACCATTTTATAAGTTGAACCAGGTGCATAAGAACTTTGAAATGCTTTACTATAAAGTGGATGATATGGATTCAATCTATATTCATCAAATTGAGCTTGGGTAATTCCATTATAAAATAAACTTGGATCATAATCAGGATAACTTGCCATTGCAAGTATTTCACCTGTTTTAACATTTATAACAACAGCGGCTCCTCCTTGAGCTGCAACCGGATCTCCTAATTCTCCATTCCTTATTTGTAAAATATTATTTTCTAATGCATCTTCTGTAATTTTTTGTAAATTTGCATCTATAGTTAAAACAATGTCAGCTCCTCCAATAGCTTCTTTTGATGTATACTCTCCTGTAACAGTTCCATCAACAGACATATCAATTTGTTTTTTTCCATCCTGTCCTCTTAAATACTCTTCAAAAGTTTTCTCTATACCTGTTTGACCAACTTTATCATCTACTTCATACTGATAATCATCTCCATTTGCTGCAAATTCATCTTTATTTTCCTTGCTAATTCTACTTACATAACCAATTATATGTGATGCTAAAGTTCCTGTATGATAAACTCTAATTGGTTCAACAATAATATTTACTCCGGTTAAATTTTGTGAATTTTCCTGAAGTTGTACAGCACTCTCTCTAGAAATATTATTTGATATTTCAATAGATCGTGTTGTAGAATAACCTATTGTAGTTATTGCATATCTTATAGCTAAAATTTGTCTTATTTCTTTAACATTTTCACTATTTATATTATATTTTTCCTTCCATTTTGCTAATTCTTCTTCTGAATCAAAATGAAATTCAAAAGGTTCTATACTTATAGGAAATGTATCTATGTATGAATTACCATTATTTTTTAGAATAGTTGTCATTAGTAAAATAGAGTCATTTAATTGCTGATCTTCTGTTTTAGATTTATACATTTCCAATGAAAATTGCATTTCTGTACTAACTAGCGCATTACCATTTCTGTCGAATATACTTCCCCTTGCCGCTTCTATTGTTGCTTCTCTAGTTAATTTAGTATTTGAAGTTTCTCTATATTCTGCTCCATTTACAATTTGTAAATCAAATAACCTTATTAATATTATTATACCTATTAAATAAATCATTGCTGTCATTAAATTATACCTAAAATTTGATTTTTCAAGTTCACTTTTTTGTTTCAGAAATCTCACCTCAATTCAAATTTGAATTTAATCAAATATATATCTAAAAATATCTAGTCAATATATTATTTTTCTTAAAACATCTATCTATTATATATCCTGTTTTTTGAATTAATGGATATAAAATAATAGATAACAAAACATTGTATAAACATTCAATTAAAATTATTTTAATAAAGTATAAATACTCTCTTTCAAACTGTAATATAATTGAATTTATAAAATAAACTCCTAATTCAAAAATAATAGTTGAGCCTATTACCATAAAAATAATTGTTATCTTGTTTTCTTTTGAAAAATTTTTGTCAAAATAAGAACCTAAATATCCGATTACGCATAACATTATTGATGTAGTTCCAATTGTTTTTCCATATAATAAATCTATCATTAAACCACATAATACTCCAAATGATATTCCTAAAGTTTGATTAGCAAAAAGTCCTATAAAAAGAATATATATTACAAATAAATTAGGTTTAATTCCAAATATAGTAAAACTGCTGAAAATATCTACTTGAAGGAAATATATTAGAAAAAAAACTAATATTAATCCACTTATTACCCAAATTTTTCGCATATATTTTTTATCCTTTCTTTGATTGCGTTTATTGATTTATTATCAATACAGTATCAATTTTTGAAAAATCGACTTCAGGTTCTACAATTGCATATCTATCTGTAATATTACTTGTTGTTATTATTTCTTTTACTGAACCTATAATAATTCCTTTTGGATATATTCCTCCTATTCCTGATGTATATACTTTATCCCCTTGAATTAATTCAGCTCCAGGTGGTATATATGATGCTCTTAATATTTGGTTATTTTCAAGCGTACCTTTACAAATAATACTTTCTTGAGTGGTACTTATTGAACAACTTACAGTACTTGCCGAATCAATTATTACTTGAACTTTACATGTGTTTTCTGAAACAGATATTATATGTCCTACTAATCCTTTGTCTGCTATAACTGTCATATTTTCTCTTATTCCATCTTTTGAACCAACATTTAATATTAGTGTACTACTGAAATTACTAACATCTTTATTTATTACATAGGCTGGAATTGTTTGGTAAGATTGATATTTTTCAGCCAAACTCATATATTCTTTAAGTGTAGTATTTTCAGCCTTTATCATTTCAAGTTCTCTTAATTCTGTTTCCAAATCGCTATTTTTTTTCTTCAATTCTTCATTTTCAGCTATAATACTATCCATATTTGAAAAATATGCGCTGTTTCCTTGAATTTTATTTTTAATATCCGAAAAAATTCTTTGTATTGGATTCACAATACTACTTGCTACAGATTCTATATATGATAACTTGTTAATTTCAACATTAGAAAGAAAAATTAAAAGTAGTAAAATAATAATTGTTATAACAACTCCTAAAATTTCTGTTTGTTTATTTCTATTCATTTTTTAAATTACCTTTCGCTTTAAAGTATTTACAAACTATATAATACTTTTATATTCTCCATCTCCAATTATTATATGGTCTAATAATTGAATATCTAACAATTCAGCAGCAGACTTTAATTTATTGGTAAAATTCAAGTCTATATTACTAGGCATTGCATTTCCACTAGGATGATTATGTACTAATATTATTTTAGGAATTTGCATTTTTACAGCTTCTGATAAAATTGTTTTGATATTAATTGCAATATTATTTTCATTTCCAACCGCTATTGTTAGAATTTTTTGAATTACATTCATATTATTAAGCAAAACTATTTTAAGTATTTCGTTTTTTTCATTTTGCAATTCATTCATAAATAAGCCTACTATATCAATTTTTGATTTTATTTTATCATTCTTTGGTTGTATAACCATTCTTTTAGCAATTTCTCCAACTGCTTTTAATTCTATTGCTTTTACTTTTCCAATTCCATAAATTTTTTTTAATTCATTTATTGATATTATTTGAAGAAATCTTAAATTTTTTTGATTATTTCCATTTAAATTAATTAAATTTTGGGCAATTTCCAATGCTGATTTATCTTTTGTTCCTGTTTTTATTATTATAGATAACAATTCACTATTTGTAAGAAATTTCTCTCCATACATAAGTAATTTTTCATAAGGTCGTTCTATTTCAGGAATATCTTTAATATTTGCCATTTAATCCTTTCTGTACACTTTGCCTTTAAATCTTTCTATACCAAATTATTGCTATTATCATTCCTATTATACTAGCAATATTTATTCTTATCATAAAACTAAAAGATATTCTTAATATACTTAAGTCTAGGGAAACTGGAGAAGATAAACCAAATTCTTGGCCATAAGATAACCACCAAAGTCCTGATACTCTATTTGCTAATTCTCCTAATAATCCTCCTATAACTAATCCTGATAATAAAAATATCAATAATATCCAAAAATTTTTTTCTTTTGTTGCCATTTTTTACCTCCATTTTTTCTTACGGAAATTTGTATATTTTATTGATATATTATATCTTGATATATTTATTTTTTCAAGTAATTTATATATATTTTTTTTACATATTTTGTTGCATTAATTTATTGAATGACAAATATAATTAAATATAGTTTTTATACATTTATTTACATTTACTTTTATAAAAAATATTGTATAATTTATTTATAGCGGAGGTATTTCATGAAGATAGAAAAACTAAATGAAAATAAGATAAAAATAATTTTTGACTATAAAGAACTAGAAGAAAATAATATTTCAGTTCATTCATTTTTATCAAATTCTATAGAATCTCAAAAATTATTTTGGGCGATTTTAGATATAGCAAATGAAGATTTAGGATTTGATATTTCTAATTCAAAAATATCTTATGAAACAATCTCTTTTGATAATAAAGATTTTGTTATATTTGTTACAAAACATAACAATTTAAATTCTCAAAATATCAATGATTATTTAAATATCACTAATACTAAAAATACTAACAATCTTAACACTAATAATTATTATAGAAAAACAATTAATAGAAATGGCTCTAATTATGAACAAGCTTTTAAAAATAAAAAACAATATTTTAGTTTTTTAGGTGATAATTTATCAAATCAAAAAGAGAAATTTTTTTCTAATATACTGTTATACAAGTTTGAAAATATTATAGAAACATTTTATTTTTCGGATTATGCAAAAAAAACTTTAAATAAAATTAATATAAATAGTTCATTACATAAATATAAAAACTCCTATTTTTTTAAATTTGATATAGAAAACTTAAAAGACGTTGAGAAAAAGCTTATTATATCTATATTAGCAGAATTTAAAAATTGTATAAATTTATCTACTTTAAGTTTATCCCATTTTGAAGAATTTAGTGAAATTCTTATAAAAAATAATGCTATACAAAATTTGTAATCATCTATCTAATAAATTTATAATATAAATCCCCATAATATTAACAAATTGTTAATATTATGGGGATTTTATATATTATTTTTATATTATTAATTCTCTTTTATTTCATAACTTTATCTTAATATAAGTAATTTTGTGGATTTCTTGCTTTTCCATTTACTCTTATTTCTAAATGTAAATGTGGTCCAGTAGAATTTCCTGTTGATCCAACAGCAGCTATTACGTCTCCTTGTGCAACATTCTGTCCTACATTAACATATATTTTACTACAATGTGCGTAAAATGTTTGTATTGTATCAGTATGAGCAATAACTACCAAATATCCATATGAGTTATGATAATTTGCACGTACAACAGTTCCTGCTGAAGCTGCTTTTATTGGAGTTCCCTTTGAAGTTGCTATATCTAATCCAGTATGTTGTCTACCAGATCTTTGACCAAATCTTGATGTAATAGTACCATTTACTGGTCTAATTAATGAAATACCTAATGCAGAACTAGAATTATCAATTTCACCTTTTGTGCTAACTTTTGCATTTTTTACAAGTGGCATTTCTTTAAATAAAGCTCCAACAGCTGTGTTTACATCAGTAAATTCTTTAAGTTGTGTTTCATATTTAGGAACATATGTAATATCAGATTTATTTTGACTATTCCTATTTTTTAATTCCTGTATTACATTTTCAGCTTCACCTACTGTAGAAACATAGTATTTCTCTACTCCACTATCTAAAATAGCATAATACTTATAATATGGAACACCAGAGCTTATAACTGTATTAAATATCTCATCATCATTTGCAGTTAATCCTTTTTTTAATAATCGTAAATTATATTCTGGTAAATTTTCAATTTCTACAAATGCAACCGTTTTTGAATCTCCACTATTTTTATAATTATTTATTTTCTTTTGTAATCTACTTTTATCCTCTGTATATCCTATAAATTTTCCATTTAAAGATACACTATACATTGGTTTATATACGACAAAAACTATAAAACCTATAATTGCAAGTCCCGCTAACAATATAACAATTAGCTTAATCCATGTTCTCAAGTAAATTACAGCATTTTTTATAAAGTTAGTAATTGTCATCACCCCTTTGCATAATTCTATTGTAATAAGATTATAACATTTGTGTAACATTGTCAATATATTTTTTCTCATCATTTTTTTAAAAAACTTGAAAAAAGTTGAAATAAAAGCAATTTTTTATTTCAACTTTTTTATTATATCAATTATAAAATATTTTATATAATATTTTGATATTATACATATTTTTTTTTACAAATTTGATATTTCATTTTTTACATTAGTAATTTCATTTTGATTTACTTTTTGTGCAGGAGTATAATATCCTTTTGCTTCTGCTAATTTAAATAACTCATATTGAAAACTTTCAGACGAATTTCTTAAATTTTGAAATGTTTGCCTTAATTCCATATTCTCAGTTTCAATAATAGCACCTTCATAATCTTTTAAAGATGCTTTTGTTGATGATAACACATCATTTACAATTGCTTTTTCTTCCATTCTTTCCTCCTAACCTAAAAAAGATATTAATTTTTGTTTTGTATTTAAAGCATCTTGAGCAGCCTTATTTAACACTTGTTTAATTTGAGGATCAACGGCCGTATCAGCATAATGTGTAAGTTTGGCATATGAATTTTCTTGTTCTCCTATAAAATGCCTTAAGTTCTGCAATTCTATTTGATTTAAAGTTCCCATAAAACATCCTTTCTATACTTATTTTAAGATATATTATTTCTCATTTATATTTGTTTTATGCATAAAAAATAAAATAATTTCTAATAATTTTACATTTTCGTATACGACAAAAAGCACACAAACTTTAGTGGCCTGTGTGCTTTTGCAGTATTACCAATGGAATACTTATTTTAAGATGTTAAATAGGTCTAACTCACACGTCTTTAAACAATTGATTTTCTCCTCCATTCGCTCAAATAACTGCAATCCTGCAATTGCTACTTCTAATTCCTTGTCTGTTGGCTTATTGGTGATAAACACCTGAAAAAACTTGAGTAAACCTATACAG
>CANQEK010000004.1 GCA_947594985.1 uncultured Clostridia bacterium | reverse complement strand
AGCAATCTGATATAACAACCAACAGTCAAAAAGATTTAACTTCAATAAATATTGGAGGAACAGAGGTATTCCTTGCACCTGATGAAGAGACCGTGGACGTTGAAGATCAATCTAGTTCTTCAAGTAGTGTTATTCAAGCTGGTCCAGTACAAAACAGTAAAAGTGGTTCTTCAAATTCAGTGCGAGATGATGCAATTACATCAACTTCAACTGAAATTAATACAAATGACGTATTTAATAGAATTACAGTTACTATCTACTCAAAAGATAACGAGGTAATCGATCAGTGTAGCTTTCCCGATTACATAAAGGGTGTTTTAGGAGCTGAATTATCAGGTTTTTCCTATGAGAAGTTTGCTCTTAAAGAATACTATAATACTGTAGTTAAAGAACCCTGTAAAGAGCTAACTGAAGGATATAAAGCTCAGATTGTTGCTATAGCAACTTATGCCTTGTATCAAAACGGTATACGTTCAATTGATGATCTATTGGAAATGGCTTCTAAGGGTAGTATTAATATAAAATGCAAGCAAGACAGTACAACCTTCCAGGCATATGCCAAAGAAGGATCAGAGAAAATGAACGAGATATCGGAAGACGAAAGAGAATTTATCAATTCTCTTATCAAGGAGGTCAGCGGTGACTTAATAACATATGGTAAAGATAATCAACTTATAGATGCGGTTTACTCCCATTGTAATAGTGGGAAGTCGGTATCTGCAAAAGATAAGTGGGAAAGTGATATTTCTTACTTACAGAGTGTTGAATCGCCATGGGAAGATGGCTTTGAAATAAAAGGACACGGAGTGGGATTATCTCAAGTAGGAGCTTTAATAGCTTCAGTAAACGGTATGGATTACAACGAGATAATAGGACATTATTATACTGGTGTCCAAGTTGTAAACATAAACAACAAATAACAAGTAAAGGAGATAAAGAAATAAACGTTTTTCAAAGGACGCTACAATTGTGGCGTCCTTTTTTAGTAAGAAAAACCCCCCGAATAAATCGAGGGGAGTATGAACTCAATTGTTTGACAATTGATACGTTTGGTTATTTATAGAAATACTTTTTAGTTGAAACATTTCAGCTAAATGTTTCAAGTTCTCTATCAGATTTTCAGTTGCTTTTTCAACTGTTTGATGATCGTTATAGCATTTTGATTCAATTGCTTTATACATGTAATTTTGTAGTAAAACAATCGAGTCTTGAGGAACTTTATCAAGTTCTATTTCTATAAGTTTATTCAACTTATAGTTCAGACAAGAGTTGCCTTTTATTGAAGTGAGCTTTGTATCAATCGAAGTGATTTGTAAGTCTGATGGCGAAAATTTGAGTTGTACTTCGCCATTGTCTGATATAGAACAATCAATGTCCCTTAAGTAGAAAGAAAAGCAAGCTTTATAGTCAGATATAATACTATAAGTTTCTACAGTCTCATAACCACGTATAATATGTCCTGTTATAGTGGAAAACGTTTTTTTAGAATATTTTTGTTCATATGTTCCACATTCTTCTAGAACTGTTAAATATGAAGTGGTTTGAAGATAACTTTTAAAATTTTGAGTAGTTGCCTCTTGCATTTTTTTTATTTCTTCTTTTGATATGTTTAGTTCTTTTGCCATTGAATCTAAATTGATTTCGAGTTCATTGCAAGTTTCTTTGGATTTCTCCAAGGAATCTTCTTTTTCATCCAATTCCTCTTGGGTTTTCTTTAACTCTTCATTTTTTTCATTTAAAGAAGAGAGAAGTTTTTGGTAAGAAGGATGAAAAAAAACGAAGTAAGTTGTTACTAGTAAAGCAATTATGCTTATTAGAAGTAACAAAACAAACCAAATCCGTTTTTTAGGAGATTTGTTCGAAGGAGTTTCGTTCAAAGTTTCATGATGCATAATAGCACCTCCTTAGCATGTTTTTTACATAACAATAATAACATATTACTAGTTAAAAGTCAACACATTATGTATACATATACTGATTTGACTATATTATAAGGATTTAATAATTATAGTTAAATTAAATTATATTATATTATATTATATTATATTATATTTTATTTTATTATATATAATAATTAGAATTAATGAAAAGTAGAAAATTAAAATAAAAAATTCATGAAAGAAAATTTATATTAATAAAATAAGTTAAATAATTGATAAATTTAAATTTGTGTGATATACTGTGCATGAAATTATATAAGAGGGAGAAAAAATTGTGGAAAATAACTCGAAAGAAGACTTACAAAAGAAATTAAAATATTTAGATTTTAATTTAGATAATATTCCAGATAAACTTATTAATTATAAACCACTAAATTTTAATGTATCTAGATTAAATAATGATAAAGATCACAAGGTTTTTAGATTTGTTCCAATAGATAAAATTGATATACTTATAACACCTTGTTTAAGAACAGATTCATTAAAAGATAAATATTCAAAAGCTCTTCCACTATATAGATATATTCTTCCTGCAGAAACAGATGATGATATAGAAAATTATACTATATTCCTAAAAATGTTAGAAAGAATGTCTATAAGTGAAATAGAGAATGTTGAAAAAATTCAAAAGCAATTGGAAAAGAAAGAACCATATAAAGTGAAATATGCTAAAGACCATATGTGGCAAATTTATTATTCAGATTCAGTTGATAGATACTTTATGCTTGTATGTTCTAAAGAAAAAACATTTGCAGAGTTTTTCTATTTATTAAAAAAGAAAATAGAATTTATTAATAGTGGGGTAAGAACAGCTCCTAAAATTTATGTGCCAATAAATTCAATGAACTATTCAGAAGAATATTTAAATAGAAATGAAATAGCAGATTTAGAAAATTACTTATGGTTGTTTACTAGAAATTGGGCATTAACATTTGAAGTTTGTAGTAAAACAAATGCATTATCATTACAAATTGTTGGTGAAACATTAGTATATGATGATATAAAAAGTAGTTATAAAGTAAAATTAACAAATAAAAATGATGCAATAAAATTTTATAAACTATTAAAAGCCTTATTTATATTGCAAACTGAAATAAAAAACCATTTTTCATTTATTACTAAAATAGATAGTAATAATAGTTTGGAATTATATATGGGTGAAAAGAAAATAACATATGATATGCTGACAGATTTTATAAAAAGTGAATTTAAAATAGCAGAAGAAGAAATAAAAACTCAAAATCAAAAAATACAAGAATTAAAACAAGAATTAGAAGATATAAAAGAGGCTGTAAAAGTTAAAGAAGACGAATATTTAGTTAAACAAAAAGAAATTTCAACATATTTAGAGTATAAGAAAACCTTTTTAGGAAAAGTAAAATACTTTTTTAAATCTTCAAAAATTAATAAAAAAATTAGAGATGAAAGCAAAAGTGAAATAGAAGAGAATGTAGTTCATGAAAGTAATGAATTAATAAATTTAGAACCATTAAATAGTTCTCTTGAAGATAAAAAATATTATACAATTGAGGATTTAGTTACGATATATTCTTTACTAGAAAAGGGTGAAAAAAATTATAAAAATATAAATCAAGATATAAAAGCACAAAGATTAAAACTTGAAAATATTGTTTCAAAAGTTAAAAATGCAACATTATATATTGAAGAAATAGACAAGCATAGAAAAAGCATTTTCGATTTTTGGAAATTTGCAAATAAGGACGAAAAACTATCTTTAGAAATGGGAAATGAAGACGAAAAAGAATATAATAAAAATGATTTAAAGAAATTTTTTGACTTTAATAATGATTTTGAAGAATTAGGAGTAAGGATAGATACAATTCAAAGAAAAAAATTATCTAAAGAAGAAATAGATAGTATTTTTATAGCTAAAACAAAAATACTTTATTTGATAAATATGTTAAGAGAAAATGATTTAAATAAGGATGCTTTAGAAAATACTTTACAAGAATTAAAAGAAGAATTTAAAAATAGTAGACTTCATATAGATAGTGAAAGTTTTGATATATTTGGAAATGTTGAAGACGATAGTAGAAAAGTGAAATATATTGGAAGCAGAAGCCATAGAGAAAATGAAAAAAGTAAATATAAAATTTTAAATATTAATAAAAAAATTGATGTGTTTGATTTTACAGAAAAATTGCAAAGTATTTTAAATTATTTAGAAGGTGCTATCCATAAAATAAAAGCTGAATACGATTTTTCACTTTACAAAATTGTTAAAATAACAGAAAAAATTAATGAAAAGTCTTTTGATATTTATAATATTAATGCAGAAAAAGCATTAGAAGAATATCAAGATGAAGATGAAGATGCATTAAATTTAATAAAATTAAATTATAAGGAAGGATTGCCTTTACTTTATTATTCAAATATTATTTTATATGATAATATGAATCAAACTTTACCAGTAGGAATGGATTTGTCAACAAATGTTCTTATTGATGCTAAAAAATTAAAATTTACTTTAATTAGAAAAACAAAATTCAAAACTAACAATTATTTTACTGAAAGTAGTAATACTTTAATGTCTCCAAAAGCTAAAGATATTTTTGTTTATGAATATGATGTTGAATAGTTTAGTTATATTTTGAAAATAGATATAAATAATATTATTTTATGTGATTATTATTTTATAGATTAGAAAGGAAATTAAATTGAAGAAAATTTTATCAAAAATATCTTATAGCAGATTGATTTTTTCAGTTATATTCTCGTTAGCATTATTTTTAATGAACAAAATAGTTTTTTTTGAATTAGTTGCTAATGATAATTATATGGAATTAATATTTTTAAAAGAATTTACAATACTTATATTTTTAGTTCCATTAATTTATTTGTTACTATATGTAATTGAAAAACACTATAAAAAAGTAATAAATACTATTATAAAACAAGAGGATTTTGAACATAAAAGATTATTTTGTTTTATAACATTTATATTTTTATTGATTATTTATTTAATATATTATTTAAGTGTATATCCTGGTGGGGTTTTTGTAGATACATGGGTATCATACAATATGGCAATGGGAAATGATCAATTTACAGCACATCATCCTGTGTTATATACATTATCATTCAATATATTAAGATTATTTAAAAATAATCTAGTTAAAGGTTTTGGAGTATTCTCGTTTATACAAGTAATATTTATGGTAACTGTATTAACATATTTTATATATTGGCTTTTAAACAAAAAAGTAAATCCAACTATAGTAACAGGAATAACCTTATTTTTAGGTTTTTTTAAATTATACCCATTATATAGTGTATCTATTTGGAAAGATACACCATTTTCCTTAGTACTATTTTTATTTTCTTTGGGATTAATTGATTTATTGGAGAATTTTAATAATAGAGAAATAGAGACTAAAAACATAATTAAATTTTGTGTTTATGGATTTTTAATGATATTTTTAAGAAGTAATGGAAAATTTGTTGTTTTAGTTTCTATTGTGGTTTTATTTTTTACATATATAAAAGGATTTAAAAAAGAATATTATGTTAAAAATATAAAAATGTTTTTTACTATTTCAATGATAACTATATTTTTAGCTTTTTTAATTGAAATGTTATATCCTATTTTTGGAATAGAAAAGACTGAATTTGTAGAGAATCTTGCTATACCAATTCAACAAATTGCAAGAGTTGTAAAAGTTGACGGAAATATTACAGATGAACAAAGAGAATTGATAGAAAAAGTATTGCCAATAGAAAAGATTAAAGATGATTATAGAGCTATGATTGCTGATAGAATAAAGTGGGATACTGATTTTAATTCAGAGTATTTAGAGAATCATAAAATGGATTATTTGAAATTATGGTTTGAATTATTAATTCAAAATCCAAGTGAATATGTTAAAGCATTTTTATTACAAACATCTGGCTTTTGGACATTTAATGTTAAAGGTGATGAAGCATATACATCAGCTGTTACTTGGTATTCTTTAGACTCAACAATACCAAATACAGATTTAATTAAGGAAAATTTGAATATAAGTTTTAAAGAAGATTTATTAAGAGTACAACATTATAGTGGAGGATTTTTCTTTTGGATAATGGCTATTAGTATGTTATTTACTTTTAGATTAAGTAACAATAGAAATTTAATTGGTTATCTACCAGGATTAGTTTTATGGGCAACAATTATGATAGCAACTCCTATGGCGCAAGCATTAAGATATGTATATATTCTAGTGTTGGTATTACCATTAAATATTGTATATCCAGCTATTGTAAATAAGAAAGATATTAAATTAATAGAAAAGTAAAATGTCAAATTACTAAATAAAAATAAAATTCACATCTGTAATTGAAGTGCACCCCAAAAGTTAGACTAAAAAATCTAATTTTAGGAGGTGCATTTTTGATGTGAATTTTTTACTCTTTTATTATTCCCTTTGCTATTAGATCATTAATATAATTTTTTTGTATTTCAATAAAGTTATTTTTGTCTGATAATAGTTCTCTTATATCTGTTAAAAAATTTTCGTATTCTTCATCTTTAAAGAAAAATTTTGCATAACCATTTTTACCGAATTTATCATTTAAATGAAAATGACAATCTTCAAATATTTGTTTATCATCATATTCTGGATGAAGTTTTTTATGATAAAAATATGATCTTCTCAAGCAAGCTTCTACTGTATTATTTCTATCAGCTGTTGAAACTATTTTACCATAAATACTTCTAGGTTCATGGTCAGAAGATGCTCTATGATCTTCAATAGCATCTTTCATAATTTTTAATTCCTTTTCTGAAAAAAATTTCTTTAAGTTTTTATCTTTTGACATTATTTCTGCAGAGATAATTTCATGTCTTTTAGAATCTATATGATGTCCAATATCATGATAAGATGCAATAGTATATACCATATCATAATTTATATTGGGTACAGTATCGGCAAACTTAAAGCTTCTGTTGATAACATACTTTATATGTTCAATATTATGTGTAGATTCATTTTTAGAATATTCTGGAAATATATTCTCTTCAATATATTCTTTTAAATCATCATTTATTTTCATGGTTTTAATTTTCCTTAAAATTTTTCTATATTTTAAAATTTAATTTAAAACTATTCTAGCATAAATCCTCATAAATGTCTACAACACATGTAAAATAATATATTTATAAATAAACAAGCAAATAGGGTATTTTGAACAAAAATTCATAATACCCTATAAAAATGAAATACATTAATGCTTGCAATATTGATAGAAATACGTATTAACGTTCTGCAAGGTTTGGCATTATTTCTTTCGCATATTCTAAAGTCATTCCTTTAGCTGTTGATAAACGTCCTTCTTTAAGATGTACAAAAGCATTATTAATAGATATTCCACCATAAAAAGACAAACAAGTACTATCATTTAAGTAGTTGTCCATCACTTCATCAGAAATATTATCAATACTTAATCTTGCAACATCTGTAATATTAATGCTTTGAAGAATTTTATCATTCTTAGCTAATAATACAGCATTGCCAGTATAAGCATATACTTCTTCTGAACCTCTCATTTGACTAAGAAGACTACGAGCTTCAGCAATAGTTTTTGGTTTTCCGTACATCATTCCATTAAATACAATATTTTGGTCTCCAGCAATGATAAGCCTTACACCTCTATCTTTGGTCTTTTCAAAAACTGTTTGTGCTTTGCGCATAGAAATTTCAGCTAATTGATTTTTGAAAGATTTAGACTTATCGGGTGTTTCGTCAGCATTGCTAACAATAACTTCAAATGGAATACTATTGTCAATTAGTTGTTGTTTACGAACAGCAGATTTAGATGCCAAAATTACACGTGGAAAGTTGTTTACTATTCTTGTAAAAGGCTCTACTAAATCCTCTGGTTTATCATAAAAAATAATGTCTGTAGCAATATTAGCCATTGTTGTAGAAATATCACTATTTGTTTTTGCAATAACATAAATAGGTTTCCCTACTGCATAACAGAATCCTCCATTCATACCAAGTCCTACACCTTTTTCGCTGAATTCAATTATATTACAGTCACACTGTAACATTGCTGGAAAGGCATAATCTTTCATTAATGTTTTACCATTGGGAATGTTTGCATTACCCCATTTTTCTACATCTCGTGCCATTAAGGTTATTTTAATTCCTGCTTTGTTCAAAGCTGATTCAATAGCTTCAACTTTTGCACGATCTTCATCACCATCATGGAATTTTAATGCAAAAAATGAATGCAAAGTTTTTGTTTCTCTTTCATAAGAGATTCTCACTTTTTGTGCTACTTCTGGCATATAAATACCTCCTAAAAATATTACATACAAAAAAATATGTATTTGCATTATAACACATTTTTATATAAAAAAATACTCTTTACAATATTTTTCTAAAAACTACCTTCTATAACTTTATATCATTAAACAAATATAAAGCTACTTTATTTTGCTCTGCCACTCCATTTCCAAAACAAAATATTCTTCCTTTTTAGGATATAGGATGATTTTTGGCTAAATAAAAAATCATTCAACTATTTGAATGATTTTTAATCTATCTGTTAGTTCGAACAGATACGTTATTGGTGCTGATGGTGGGACTCGAACCCACATGATTTCTCGCAGCATTTTGAGTGCTGTGCGTATACCAATTTCGCCACATCAGCAATTCTATACTATAGTATCATATTATTTTTTACTTGTCTATATTTTATTTATATTTTTATACAATTTGTATTTTCAAAATTAAATTTGTATTTTCAAAATTAAATTTGTATTTTCAAAATTAAATTTTTCTTTCTATTGATTAATACCCTAAATGCTGTTATAATATTTTTAATTAGCTATTAGCTATTTATAAGTAATAGATATCAACAGAATGAAAGGAGGAAACAAACGGTATCTAAGCGTCCCTAAAATAATGCATAAAAAAAAAGGAGGGGATATAAATGATCCTAATTATTATAGTAGCATTATTGGGTATTCAATACGCATTGCTTAACTTTTTCAAGGTTAAGCGGTTAGGCGAAGGAACCAAGGAAATGTCAGAAATTGCACTCAATATTCGTATTGGTGCGGATACGTTCTTACTGAACGAGTACAAGGTTCTAATTAAAGCCGTAATAGCTTTTACTATTATTTCAGCAGTGTTCATTTCATGGCAAAGTGCAGTTACATTTTTGATAGGTGCAACTGTAAGTGGTTTAGCTGGTCTTTTTGGTATGAAAATGGCTACTTATGCAAATGTTAGAGTAGCTAATACTGCTCGAACTACTGGTGATGTTGGTAAAACCTTAAAGGTTGCTTTGAGAGGTGGTTCTGTTATGGGACTATCTGTAAGCTCATTTGCACTTGTAGGTTTTATATTGGTTTTCATCTTGTTTAAACCTCAAGTATCTGGTATGGCATCTTATACAAATTGGTGTGGATTATCTTTCGTACCATTTTCAATGTGCTTATCAAGTTATGCTTTAGGCTGCTCGATGATAGCCATGTTCAACCGTGTTGGTGGCGGTATTTTTACTAAAGCAGCTGACATGGGTGCTGACTTAGTAGGGAAGAACGAAAACGGTATTCCTGAAGATGACCCTCGTAATCCAGCAGTTATTGCTGATTGCGTTGGAGATAACGTTGGAGATACAGCAGGATTGGGTTCCGATTTGCTTGAAAGCTATGTTGGTGCAATTGTAAGTGCAATAATTCTTGCAATTCATCTCTTTATAAGCTATAGAGCAAAATCCCAACCTCTTAGTGAACAGCTTTTTGAAAAGTTGTTACTATATCCTTTACACTTTGCTACTTTAGGGTTGATTTCCTGTATTTTATCCTTAATTTTTGTGTTAAGGACGAAAAACTCATCATTAAATCCCCGTAAAGAATTTAACAAAGCTAATTGGATAGCTGCAGGCTTCACAGGAATTTTAAATCTGGCGTACACATTAGCTGTCTTTAACGGCGAAGACTTTGGCCAATTACCGTTTAAATTTGGAATGCTATCACCATGGATTTCAGCGGTAGTAGGTATTTTAGCTGGAATATGCATAGGTTTTGTTTCAGAAAGATATACTTCTTTCGATTTTAAACCAACAAAGTCCATTGCTGATGCCTCTAAAGAGGGGGCAGCTATGACAATTACACAAGGCATGTCAGTAGGAATGAAATCAACGTTACTTTCAGTGATTTTAATAGGTTTTGGTGTCTTGATAGCCTATGCGTGTGCAGGTATCTTTGGAATTGCAATGGCAGCTGTTGGGATGCTTTCCTTTGTGACAATGACTGTTTCAGTAGATACGTATGGACCAATAAGCGACAATGCAGGAGGAATTGCAGAAATGGCACATCTTCCTGATAATGTAAGGTCTATCACAGATTTGCTGGATGCTTTAGGCAATACGACTGCAGCTATGGGGAAAGGTTCTGCAATAGGATCTGCGGCTTTTGCAACAGTATCGCTAATGATCTCTTATCTCTATACTTTCACACCAATTAGTATCGAGGTTACACTCGATATCCTAAATCCTCTAGTATTGTCAGGTACTATGATAGGTGCTGCAATTTCGTATTATTTCTCGGGTCTTTTAATTAATGCGGTTTCTAAATCAGCAGGTAAAATGGTTGATGAAGTACGCAGTCAATTTTTAAGAATTCCAGGAATAATGGAAGGCAAAGGAAAACCAGACTATAAAAGGTGCATAGCGATTGCGACAAATGGAGCTTTAGCTGAAATGAAGCTACCTGCGTTAATATCAATATTTGTACCAATTCTTGCTGGTTTTATAGGTGGTCCACAATTTGTAGCTGGTATATTGATGGGATCAACTCTGTCAGCTATTATGTTAGCTATTTTTTGTGGAAACAGCGGTGGCGCATGGGATAATGCCAAGAAGTTCATTGAATCTAGTGGACAAAAAGGTAGCCTAATGCATAAAGCTAGCGTTGTAGGAGATACAGTCGGTGATCCTTTTAAAGATACTGTGGGTCCATCACTTGATATTTTGATAAAGATAATGAGCACAGTCTCGATAATCTTTGTGATGTTCTTCTCAAAGTATAATCTAGTTGAATTAATTACTAGTATCTTTAAATAAGGATACAAAAGCGGTGGTTGTCTGTTTATCAGCAACCGCCGCTTTTTCCTTTATAAATTCTATATTTAAAAAGTAATTTTTTGTATAAAATGTTGTCACTTTTATTTCATTTAAGTATAAGTATTAAAGTTTTTTCTTGAAAAATGTAATAAAATGTTATAAAATATTACAGAATTCGGAGGAAAATAAAATGCTAGAAAAACAAAAAGAGTTTATTAGATTAGTTAGAGAAAAAAATATAAATAAAAATTTGAAATATTCTATTTTAACAATGGGATGCCAATTAAATGAAAATGATTCAGAAAAGATAGCAGGTATGCTTGAAGAGATGGGATATAACGTTATAGACGATTATAAAAATGCTGACTTAATAATATTTAATACTTGTTGTGTCAGAGAAAATGCTGAAGAAAGACTTTTTGGGAAAATAGGAGAAATAAAAAAATTAAAAGAAAACAAGAATATTATATTAGCAATAGGCGGATGTATGATGCAAGAGAAGAATATGCTTGATAAAATTAAATCAAGTTATCAATTTGTTGATATAATATTTGGAACACATACTATACAGAATTTACCAGAAAATATTTATAAAACATTAGAAAAAAATCAAAAAGTAAAAGATGTTATAGATATTGATGGAGAAATTTATGAAGGATTACCTATAAAAAGAAATAGTAAATTTAAAGCTTCTGTTACAATAATGTATGGATGTGATAACTTCTGTTCATACTGTATTGTTCCATATGTTAGAGGACGAGAAAGAAGTAGAAAACCGGAAAAAATAATAGAAGAAATTGTCCAGTTGTCAAAAGAGGGATATAAAGAAATTACTTTATTAGGACAAAATGTAAACTCTTATAAAGGAAATGATAAAATAAAAAATTTTGCTGATCTTTTAAATGAAGTTTGCAAAATAGATGGAATAGAAAGAGTAAATTTTATATCACCGCATCCTAAAGATTTTACAGATGATGTTATTGATGCAATAAAAAATAATAAAAAAATTTCAAGAATTATCCATTTACCACTTCAAGCTGGAAATACTAAAGTTTTGAAAGAAATGAATAGAAAATATACTAAAGAACAGTATTTAAATTTAGCAAGTAAGATGTATGATAGAATTCCAGGACTTGTTTTATCTACAGATATTATAGTTGGTTTTCCAGGTGAAACTGATGAAGAGTTTGAAGATACACTAGATGTTGTTAGAAAAATAAATTTTGAACAAATTTTCATGTTTATATATTCAAAAAGAGATGGAACTGTAGCTGCTAAAAGAAATGATCAAGTACCTGAAAAAATAAAACATGAAAGATTTGATAAATTAAAAAAATTATATGAATCTAAAGTTGATGAAAATAATCAGAAATATATAGGAACAGTTCAAAAAATATTAATAGAAGGAAATAGCAAATATAACAATAATAATTTTGAAGGAAGAACTTCAACAAATAAAGTTGTAATAGTTAGTCAAAATAATAAAATTAAAATTGGAGATGTAATACAAGTAAAAATAACCGAAAATCATAAATGGTATTTAAAAGGGGAAGTTTTATAAAAATATTTCTAAAATTAAATAGTACAAAAATATGAAGAAAAGAGGCAAAAATTATGGCTGAATTATCACCTATGATGCAAAATTATTTAAAAACTAAGAATGAATATAAAGATTGTATTTTATTTTATAGATTGGGCGATTTTTATGAAATGTTTTTTGATGATGCTACAGTTGCTTCAAGAGAATTAGAAATAACTTTAACTGGAAGAGCATGTGGATTAGATGAAAAAGCTCCAATGTGTGGTGTCCCATATCATGCAGTTGATTTATATGTTTCAAGATTAATAGCAAAAGGATATAAAGTAGCTATATGTGAGCAATTAGAAGATCCTAAGAAAGCAAAAGGAATTGTAAAAAGAGATGTAATTAGAGTAGTAACTCCGGGAACTGTTATAGAAACAAATATGCTTGAGGAAAAAAAGAATAATTATATTATGAGTATTGTTAAAAAAGGAATGTATTATGGAATTGGAATTTGTGATATTAGTACAGGTGATTTTTATGCAACTCAAATAAAATTACAAGATAATAATTTTGAAAAATTGTTAGATGAATATGCAAGGTATTCTCCAGCTGAATTAGTTGTAAATAAGGCTATGGGAAATTCTGAAAAGGAATTAAGCATATTAAAAGATAGAAATAATACATTTATTACAGTAAGAGAAGATAATATTTTTGATGAAAATTTTGAGAATTTAACTAATTTATATTCAATTATTGATGGTTATGATAGAGAAAAAACAAATTTCCAAGATGAAGAAATGATTGTTCAAGCTATTAATGGATTACTTAATTATTTTACAGAAACTCAAAAAGTAAAATTAGAGCATATAAACAGAATTAAAGTTTATGAAGTGCAAAAATATATGGCATTAGATATAAATGCAAGAAGAAGTTTGGAATTAACAGAAAGAATGAGAGATAAAGCAAAAAAAGGTACTCTTATTTGGGTATTAGATAAAACTTCTACTTCAATGGGTGGAAGACTTTTAAGACGTTGGATAAATGATCCATTATTAGATGTTAAAGAAATAAATGAACGTTTAGAAGCAGTTAAAGAATTGAAAGATAATTTAATGCTTAGAGGTGATGTTATAGCTGTATTAAAAAAAGTATATGACATAGAGAGACTTGCTGGAAAAATTTCTTATGGGAATGCTAATGCTAGAGATATGATATCTCTTAAAAATTCTATAAGTAATTTACCAGAATTAAAACACATTTTATCTATGACAAATTCAAAAATGTTAAAAAAATTATATGAAAAATTAGATGAACTTAAAGATATTTATGAGTTAATAGATAAATCAATTGTTGAAGATCCTCCTATTAGTATTAAGGAAGGAGGAATAATAAAAAAAGGGTTCAATAAAGAAATAGATGAATATAAAATTGCTTCAATAGAAGGAAAAAATTGGGTTGTGGCTTTGGAAGCTAAAGAAAAAGAAAGAACAGGAATAAGAAACCTTAAAGTTGGTTATACAAAGGTTTTCGGGTATTATATTGAAATAACTAAATCATTCTTAAAACAAGTACCAGATAATTATATTAGAAAGCAAACATTAACTGGAGCAGAAAGATTTGTAACTGAGGAATTAAAAGAAATGGAAGAAAAAATACTTGGTTCAGAAGAAAAAGTTATTTCTTTAGAATATGATTTATTTACTAAAATTAGAAATGAAATTGCTAAAAATATAGAAAGATTGCAAATTTCTGCAAGCACAGTATCAAATGTTGATGTGTTATCAAGTTTGGCAACTGTTGCAGAGAATAATAATTATGTTTGTCCAAATGTAAATGAAGGAAATGTAATTAATATTAAAAATGGTCGTCATCCGGTAATAGAAAAGATGATAGATAATGAGACTTTTGTTGAAAATGATACATATTTAGATTGTGATAAAACTAGAGTTGCTATTATAACAGGTCCTAATATGGCAGGAAAGTCTACATATATGAGACAAGTTGCTATTATTACTCTTATGGCGCAGATTGGAAGTTTTGTACCAGCAGAGACAGCTGATATAGGGATAGTTGATAAAATATTTACAAGAGTTGGTGCCTCAGATGATTTAAGTAGTGGACAAAGTACATTTATGGTTGAAATGAATGAAGTATCAAATATTTTAAAAAATGCAACACCTAAAAGTTTAGTAATTTTAGATGAAATAGGAAGAGGAACTTCTACATATGATGGACTTTCAATTGCATGGTCTGTTGCAGAATATATAGCAGATAAAAATAAAATTGGTTGCAAAACTTTATTTGCAACTCATTATCATGAATTATTACAGTTAGAGGAAAAGGTGGAAGGAATTAAAAATTATCAAGTAGCTGTTAAAGAAAAAGGTGAAGATATAATCTTTTTAAGAAAAATATTAGAAGGTGGAACAGATGAAAGTTATGGTATTCATGTAGCTAAACTTGCTGGTGTTCCTAGAAATGTTGTTAATAGAGCAAATAAAATATTGCGTTCACTTGAAAAGGGTGGTGTTAAAGTAAAAGAAGAAAAAGATTCTAGTGGACAAGTTGATGGACAATTTGATTTATTTAATATGAAACTTGCTGATATTTCACATGAACTTGATAAAATTAATATTAATGAATTAACTCCAATAGATGCATTAAATATACTAGTAAAATTAAAAGATATGATGAAATAAATTAAGAGTTTTTTATTAATAATAAAAATTATATTATATAAAAATAGTTATCACACAAAATTTATAAAATAGTTATTATAAATTTTATTAAAATGTTAAATTTGCACATATTTAAATTAAATTCATACAATAATATAGAATATGAATAAAAAGGAGACATTTTATGTGTGGAATTGTAGGAATTGTAAATTATAGAGAAGATATATCTAATCAATTTTCTCTACTTAGAAATATGACAAAAACATTATCAAAAAGAGGTCCAGATGAAGATGGTTTATATTTTTCTAGACATGCTAATTTAGGTCATAGAAGACTTAGTATTATTGATATATCTAACGGTAAACAACCTATGAGTTGCAAAATTGATGAAGTCACTTATACAATTGTATACAATGGTCAAATTTATAATACTGAAGAAATAAGAAATGTTTTAAAAGATAATGGATTTAAATTTAAAGGACATTCAGATACAGAAGTTTTATTAAAAGCATATATTTTTTATGGTAAAGATGTATGCAGATATTTAAATGGAATTTTTGCTTTTGCAATTTGGAATGATAAAAAAGGAGAATTGTTTATAGCAAGAGATCATTTTGGAATAAAACCATTATATTATGCTTTTTCTAAAGAAAATTTTATATTTGCATCAGAAGTTAAAGCAATATTAGAACATCCATGTATTGATAATATTGTTGATAGAACTGGAATTTCTGAATTATTTGGAATAGGTCCAAGTCATACACAAGGACGAACACCTTTTAAAGGAATTGAAGAACTTGAACCAGCTCATTATATAGTTTATAATAAAGATTCTTTTACCAAAAATGAATATTGGAAGTTAGAAACAAAACCTCATTTAGATAGTTTAGAAGCTACTTGTGAAAAGTTAAGATATTTAATTAAAGATTCTATTGAAAAACAATTAGTTTCAGATGTACCTATAGGAACTTTATTATCTGGTGGTTTAGATTCTAGTATCATTTCAAAATATGCATCAGATTATTATAAAGAAAAATATGGTGAAAAATTAAATACATTTTCAGTTGATTATGTTGATCAAGATAAAAATTTTGTAAAAAATGATTTTCAACCAAATTCTGATAATTATTATATTGATTTAATGGTTAAAGAATTAGATACAAATCATACAAAAATAATTTTAGATACGCCAGAATTATTTAAATATTTGGAAGATGCTGTTATAGCAAGAGATTTTCCAGGTATGGCAGATGTTGATTCTTCATATTTATTATTTTTTAAAAATGTAAAAAAAGATATTACAGTAGCTCTTTCAGGTGAATGTTCTGATGAAATTTTTGCTGGTTATCCGTGGTATTTTAGAGAAGATAGTTTAAATAGTGATACTTTTCCATGGTCTCTCGCTTTAGAGGAAAGACAAAACTTATTAAATCCTGATATTTCAAATGAAATATGTATAAAAAACTATGTCAAAGAAAAGTATGAAGAATCACTAAAAAAAGTTCAATTTTTAAACAGTGATAGTGAAGATGATAAGTTGCATAGAAAATTGATTTATCTAACCTCAAATTGGTTTATGCAAACCTTATTAGATAGAACTGATAGAATGTGTATGTATAATGGATTTGAAGTAAGAGTACCATTTTGTGATTATAGAATTGTTGAATATGCATGGAATATTCCTTGGAATATGAAAGCTTATAAGGGAAGAGAAAAAGGTTTATTAAGATATGCAATGGAGGGAATTCTTCCAGAAGAGATTGTATATAGAAAAAAAAGTCCATATCCTAAAACACATAATCCAAATTATTTACAAAAAGTTAAAGAAGAATTATCAAGTATTATGAAAAATCAAGATGCTCCAATTAATAAATTATTAAATAGAAAGTATATTTTGGAAATTATAGAAACAGACGGGAAAGCTTTTTCAAGACCATGGTTCGGGCAACTTATGACTGGTCCACAACTTATGGCGTATTTAATTCAAGTAAATATATGGCTTGAAAGGTATCAACCTAAAATTGAGATATAATATATAAAAATTGAAGAGAGTCAATTCTTTATTGAACTGACTCTCTTCAATTTAATATTATGAATATTATAATTTTTAAAAAATTAATTAGTTGACTAGATTTATCTTAATAGTATTGATTTTTTATATCTTTAATGATATAAAAAAAGTATAAAAGTATACAAGGAGGTATTATGGGTTTTTTTGACAAATTAAAACAAGGACTAGGAAAAACAAAAAGCTCTATAGATGATAAATTAAATAATGTTTTTAGTGTTTTTAGAAAAGTTGATGAAGAATTATTAGATGAACTTGAAGAAGTTTTAGTAATGTCAGATATAGGTGTTGAAACTTCTGTCAAAATTATAGATGAATTAAGAATAAAAATAAAAAAAGAAAAAATACAAAATGAAGAGGATGTAAAGAATGCCTTAAAGTCTATTATGAAAGATATTTTAGATGTAGCTGAACCAAAATTAAATTTAGAAACTACTCCATCTGTAATATTAGTAGTTGGAGTAAATGGAGTTGGAAAAACAACTTCTATTGGAAAAATAGCAAATAATTTAGTTAAAAAAGGAAAAAAAGTAGTAGTAGCTGCTGCGGATACATTTAGAGCTGCTGCTGTTGAACAGTTGGAAATATGGGCTGAAAGATCAAGAAGTATAATTGTGAAAAAAGATGAGGGAACAGATCCAGCCGCTGTAGTTTTTGATGCAATAAAGAAAACAAAAGAAATTGGTGCTGATGTACTAATAGTAGATACAGCTGGTAGATTGCATAATAAAAAATATTTAATGGATGAATTATATAAAATAAATAAAGTTATTGAAAAAGAAATGGAATCTGCTAGCAAAGAAACTTTACTTGTTCTTGACGCAGAAACAGGTCAAAACGCAATATCTCAAGTAAAAGCATTTAAAGAAACAACAGATATTACTGGTTTAGTATTAACTAAATTAGATGGAACCGCTAAAGGTGGTGTAGTTATAGGAATTGTTTCTGAAAATAAAATACCTATAAAATTTATAGGTGTTGGAGAAAAAATAGATGATATGGAGGTTTTTGACTCAGAAGAATTCTTAAATGCAATAATTTAAAAACAAAGAAAATATCTTGAAAGGAATACAAATATGGAAGAAAACAAAGAAATAACTTTAGAAGATAAAAAAGTAATTCCAAAGAAGAAAAAAATATCACTAAAGGTTTTAATAGTTTTAGCTGTTTTAATAGTTTTTGGATTAGGAACAGCGATTTCATTAAGAGCGGAATTTTTAAATATAGTTGAGATAAATCCAAATTATAAAAGTGTATTTTATAAAAATATTCAAATTAAATATGCGGTGTTTCTTATTGTAGCTGTTGTAATTTATGTTTTTCTTTATATATTTAATAAATTTATAAAAAAAGGTTTAAAAAAATTTTTTGAAGAAGAAAAAAAACAGATTCCAAAGCTACCAAATAAAAGTATAAGTTTAATTTTTGCTATAATTGGAGGAATTTTCGCTTCTTCAATGCTTTCAGATAAATTAGCAATTTTTCAAAATGCAGCTTTATTTGGAGGAGAAGGGGATCCTATTTTTGGTGCCGACATTAGCTATTATATGTTTTCACTTCCTTTTATCCAATCATTATTAATATTTTTAATTGAAATATTAGTTGTAATGATGATATATACGGCGATTTATTATGTAATAACATTAAATATATTTTTTGATGGTGTTGATATTGAAACTTTAAAAAAGAATACATTTATTAAACAGGAAATATTTTTAGTTATATTAATAACAATAATATTTTGTACGTATATTTTTATTAGCTCTCAAAACATTTTAACAGGAAATATGGTTAAAATAGGGAATGAAACAGAAACAGAACTTACTGGTGCGGGACAAGCTGATGTAATAATAAAATTATGGGGTTATAGAATATTAAGTTTTGTAATAGCATTTTCTATTTTAAGATTATTAAAATATGTAAAAAAAGGAAATTTCAAACAAGGATTAATTTCTGCATTAATAGTGCCAGTTTATTTAATAAGTATGTTTTTTGTTATGGTTTATTTTGAAACAATTCATGTAAGAACTAATGAATTAGATAAAGAGCAAGAATATATTGGTTACAACATAAAAAATACTAAAACAGCTTATGGAATAGATATTGATCAAAAAAATATTAATTCATATAGTGCAATAACTTCAGAACAAATTGATAAAAACAAAAATATTATTAATAATATACCATTAATAACTGAAGATGTAACACAAAAAGCAATTGAAGAACATCAAGAAAATAGTGTTTATTATGATTATGAAAATTCATTTTTAGCTAAATATAATATTGGAAGTGAAGACAGATTATTTTATATAACTCCAAGAGAAATTTTAAATGATTCTACTATAAGTTATAATAATAAAACTTTAAAATATACACATGGATATTCTGCTGTAGTAAGTTCTACAGAGGATAATGATTCAGACGGATATCCAGAATATATTCTATCAGATTTTACAAGTGAAAATGTTTTAAATATTAAGCAACCAAGAATATACTTTGGTTTACAAACCAATAGTACTATTATGACAAATACTTCATTTGGAAAAGAATATGATTATCCTATAACACCTTCTACCAATCAAGAAAATATTTATGATGGTGAAGCAGGATTAAATTTAGGATTTATTGATAGATTAGTACTTGCAATAACACAGGGAAATTATAAACTTGTATTTTCTCCTGATATTACAAGAGATACAAAAATTATTTCTAATAGAAATATTATAGAAAGAGCAAAAAAGGTTTTACCAGATGTTTTATATGATGAAGAGCCTTATTTTGTTATTAATGATGAAGGACATCTAGTATGGGTATTAGACGGATATACAAGGTCAAATGCATATCCTTATTCTCAAACAACTACAATTAATATAAAAGGATATAAGGAAAAAATTAATTATATTAGAAATTCACTTAAAGTATTAATTGATGCATATGATGGAACAACAACTTTCTATATTACTGATCAATCTGATCCAATTATTATGACATATAGAAATATGTATCCAGATTTATTTGTAGAGAATGATTTACCAGATGATATTAAAGAACATTTAGTATACCCTAAATTTTTATATGAAATACAGGCAGATATGATTAATATATATCATGATATAAGTGAAGATACATTATATAGAGCAGATGATATATGGGACATTACTAAAGTAGCTACAACAAATTCAACTATAGCCGGAGTTGAAATGGAGCCATATTATACTATGTTAAAAACTGTTGATAAAGAAAAATCAGAATTAGGATTATTTTTAACATATAATAAACATGAAAAACAAAATATAACATCATATTTAGTTGGAACTGTAAATGAAGGAAAATCGCAGTTATCTTTATATAAGTTTAATTCAGAAAGTAATGTAGTTGGAATTATGCAACTTAATAATCAAATTGAACAAGATGCAACAATAACGCAAGAGTTAAAAGATTTAAACACCAGTGGAACAACTCTGATTAAAGATACAATAATAGTTCCTATAGATAATACATTATTATATATAGAGCCTATATATCAAAAAATGTTAAATGGAGATAGTGAAATACCAGTTCTAAAAAAAGTAATTGTAGCTTCAGGAAATATAGTTTCCATAGGAGATGATTTAAATAAAGCTTTAGCCAACTTATTTAATGATGATTACGCTGTTGATTTAGAATTTATAGATGTAGAAGATATAGAAGCATTAATAGATTCTGCTATAAAAGCTAATAATAATTTAAAAGATTCTCTTAATTCAAATGATTTTGAAATGATAGGAAAAGATATATCTAGACTTCAAAATATAATTAATCAATTAGAAAATGCAAGAAAAAATGAATTAGAAAAAGAAACTTTAGAAGAAAATAGTAATATTGATAATACTCAAACAAATAATGCAAACCTTTTAAATAATAATGTAGAAACAGGTGAAATTACCAATAATGTAAATAATCATTAAAGGAGATTAACATGAATTTAGCAAATAAATTAACTATATTTAGAATAATTTTAGTTCCAATATTTGTAATAATTGGATATCTAGGACTACTAGGTATAATTAATGGACAATTTCTTGGAATATCAATAACATTTCTAATAATGGATTTTGTTTTTATTATTGCATCTATTACAGATAAGTTAGATGGATATATTGCTCGTTCAAGAAATCAAATAACAACTTTTGGAAAGTTTTTAGATCCATTAGCTGATAAAATTTTAGTTTTATCTGCATTTGTTATGCTTGTTGAGTTCCAAAAAATACCTGCATTAATACCTATTATTGTTCTTATAAGAGAATTTTTGGTATCTGGATATCGATTAGTTGCAGTAGAAAAAGGTGGAAAAGTTATAGCAGCTTCTAGTTGGGGAAAATTAAAAACTGTTACACAAATGTTTGCTATTATTTTGGTATTTGTTGATAAATATAATTTTTTGAATTTTATTTTTGCAACTACACAAAAAGCAGAGGCTGTAGCTAGTTCTAGTTTAATATATATGACACAGGGTGAATTAATATTTAATATTATAACTTCTGCTTTATTAATAATATCTATAATAGCTACAATATTTTCTGGATATGATTATTTAAAAAACGGAAAAGATTTATTTAAAGAGGTTAATTAATGAATAAAAAAGATGCCAAAAAAAGAATTGATGAATTAAATAAATTAACAGCATATCATGCAAAAAGATATTATGATGATGACGATCCTGAAATTAGTGATTTTGAATATGATATGTTAATGCTCGAGTTAAGAAATTTAGAAAAACAATTTCCAGATTTAATTTCTAAAGATTCTTTAACGCAAAAAGTTGGAGGTACAGTCAAAGAGGGGTTTCAAAAAGTGGAACATGAAGTTCCACTTCAAAGTCTTCAAGATATTTTTGACTTTGATGAATTATATGCTTTTGATGAGAGAGTAAAAAAAGCTTTAACAAATGAAAATATTAATTATAGTGATGAAAATAAGCAAAACTTGCAATATGTTGTTGAAGCTAAAATAGATGGACTTTCAGTTAGTTTAGAGTATAAAAATGGAATTTTTGTAAGAGGAGCTACTAGGGGAAATGGTTTAATTGGTGAAGATATTACCGAAAATTTAAAGACTATAAAAAATATTCCTAAAACTTTAAAAGAGCCTATTGATATTATAGTTAGAGGAGAAGTTTTTATAGGAAAAAAAGAGTTCGATAAAATGAACGAAGAAAGAGAGAAAAATGAAGAAACTTTATTTGCTAATGCTAGAAATGCAGCTGCAGGTTCTCTTAGGCAATTGGATAGTACTATAACAGCTTCTAGACCATTAGATATTTTTATATTTAATATACAAAAGAGTAATGAAAAGAAATTTTTCTCTCATTTTGAATCTTTACTTTATCTTGAGAAAATAGGTTTTAATGTTATTCCTGTGAAGGTTTTATGTTCAAATATTCCAGAGGCAATAAAAGAAATTGAAAAAATTGGTGATAATAGAGATCATTTAAGTTTTGGAATAGATGGCGCTGTTATTAAAGTAGATAATTTAGAGCAAAGAGAAATTTTAGGAACAAATTTTAAGACCCCTAAATGGGCTATAGCATATAAATATCCACCAGAACAGAAAGAAACTATACTAAAAGATATAATTTTACAGGTTGGAAGAACTGGTGCTATTACTCCTATGGCAATATTAGAGCCAGTAAAGGTTGCAGGTTCTACTATTTCAAAAACAACTCTTCATAATGAAGATTTTATAAAAGCTAAAGAATTAAAAATTGGTGATACAGTATTAATTCAAAAAGCTGGTGATGTTATTCCAGAGATTGTTGGAGTCGTTAAAAATAAAAGAACGGGAAATGAAAAAGAATTTATAATGCCTACTAAATGTCCAGTATGTGGAGCTGATGCAATTAGAGAAGAAGGAGAATCAGCTTTAAGATGTATTGGAATTGAATGTCCAGCAAAACAATATAGAAATATTTTACATTTTGTATCCAGAGAAGCTATGGACATAAAAGGGCTTGGTGATAATATAGTAGAAGAATTTTTGAACAGAAAAATGATATCAAATATTTCGGATTTATATAAATTAAAATTAGAAGATATAGCTTCTCTAAAAAAGAATGGAAAAAAATTTGCACAAAATTTAATAGATTCTATAAATGAGAGTAAAAATAAAGAATTTTATAGATTAATAAACGGATTAGGTATTAGACATATTGGAGTTAAAGCTGCAAAACAATTAGCAAAAAAATATAAAAATATTGAACAATTACAAAATGCAAGTTATGAAAGTTTATTGTTTATAGATGATATGGGTGAAATAATGGCAAAGAGTGTGTATGAATTTTTTTCTCAAGAGCAAACTAAAGATTTAATAGGAAAGCTTAAACAATATGGACTTAATATGGAATCAAATACAGATAGTAATATAGATAATAGATTTGAAAATATGATATTTGTTTTAACAGGAGGATTGGAAAATTTTTCAAGAAAAGAAGCAGAAGAAATAATAGAAAATTTTGGAGGAAAAACATCTTCATCTGTTTCTAAGAAAACTACTTATGTATTAGCTGGAGAAGATAGTGGAAGTAAATTAAAAAAAGCTCAAGAATTAGGAATTAAAATTATAGATGAAAAAGAATTTATAGAAATGACAAAATAAATAAAAGATGTATTAAATGAAAAAAACAAAGAGAAAATTTAATATATTTTAAAATATTAAGACTTTTCGATTTGTTGAAAAAATATAAAGGAGTGAAAGGAAAAAATGAAAGAAGAAACAAAAGAAAAATTTTTATTTCATGATACAGTAATATCATGGGCATGCATAATTTGGGCAGTTGCTTCAATTATACTTATGTTTTATTTTACAGGATTAAACCAAGTAACTTTTACAATTATGACGTTTGGACAATTGTTTTTGATATTTGGACTAATTTTAATATGTAAAAAACAAACTGCTGGAGGGGTCCTTACAGTAACAGGACTTTCACTAATAATAATTCCTGCAATAAATGAATGGGCACCATTATTTGTTGATAATTATTCTACTAATTTGTTATTACCAATTTTAATTACTGTCGGTATGATATTAATTGGACTTTGTATGATGATTGTTCCGGGGGTTCTTGAAAATATGGCAGAAAGAAAATGTAAAGTAATTGTAAATGCTGAATGTATTGATTATAAAGAATTAACACAAAATGATGGTAGCACAGTATATGCACCAATTTATAAATATACTTATAATAGTAAGGAATATATAAAAATAAGAGAAAAATATTCTGTAAATAAAGCAAATACTATTGGAAGTATGGTAGAACTAAAAATAAATGAAAAAAATCCAGAAGAAGTTTATTTTGAAGCAACTAAAGCTTCAAAAATGTTAATATATATTTTTGGCATAAGTTTTTTTATTTCAGGTTTAGGAATGTTTATCACTGTCCTTGCAGAATTGTAAAATGAAAATGGAAAAGCTATAGTAAAATTTAAGATTAGTAATGAAATGAGGAAAAGCTAGTGGATGAAAAATACACATTTGAGATGTTTTGGGAAGATTTAGATAATGGATATAAGATTTATTATTCATATATGAATTGTAGATATTTAATATATAAATTAACGAAAAATTGTTATAAAAATGAATTAATAAAAGCACCTGAAAAATGCCCACATCAAAAAAATGCAATATATACATTAAAAAGAGTAAAAGAAATATTTCCATATATGGAAGATAGAGAATATGATTCTGGATTAAATTAGAAAATAAAAATTCGGGGGATGTAAATTGGAAGATTTTAATAACAACAATATATTAGATCCAAATGTAAAAGATGATGAAGAAATTTCTGAAGTATCATTAAGACCTCAAAAACTTAGTGAATACATAGGACAAAAGAAAGTAAAAGAAAGTATGAAAGTGTATATTGAGTCTGCAAAACAAAGAGGTGAAGCATTAGATCATGTTTTATTATATGGTCCACCTGGATTAGGAAAAACGACGCTTTCAAATATTATAGCTAATGAGTTAGGTTCTAATATAAAAATTACTTCAGGTCCAGCAATAGAAAGGCCAGGTGATTTAGCAGCTATTTTAACTAATCTTGCTGAAAAAGATGTTTTGTTTATAGATGAAATACATAGATTAAATAAGAGTATAGAAGAAGTATTGTATCCTGCTTTAGAAGATTACTGTTTAGATATTATTATAGGAAAAGGGCCTACAGCAAAATCGATTAGACTAGAGCTTCCAAAATTTACTTTAATAGGAGCAACAACGAGAGTAGGATCACTTGCAGCACCATTGAGAGATAGATTTGGAATAGTTTCAAAATTAGAATTGTATTCAGTAGAAGATTTAACTACAATTATTCAAAGATCAAGTGAAATATTAGGAGTCAAAATAGATTATAAAGCTGCTCAAGAACTTGCAAAACGTTCTAGAGGAACTCCAAGAATTGCAAATAGGTTATTAAAGCGTATAAGAGATTATGCTGTTGTTTTAGGGAATGGTGCGTTAACTTTAGAAATTACCAAAATAGCGTTAGATAAATTAGATATAGATGAATTAGGATTAGATAATACAGATAGAAGAATTTTAGAAACAATAATATATAAATATTCAGGTAGAGCTGTTGGAGTTGAAACACTTGCAGCCACATTAAATGAAGAAGTCGAAACAATAGAAGATGTTTATGAACCTTATTTAATGCAAATTGGATTTTTATCAAGGACTCCCAAAGGAAGAATTGTAACTGCTTTAGGGTATGAACATTTAGGTATTGAATATAAATTAAATTAGAATAAAAATAAATAATTTAATTTAACTTTATATTTATATTACATATAAACTATAAGTATAAATATAAAATATTGATAATATAAGAAAAAAAGAAAGGAATACTAAAATTTATTATATTAGTAGTAAAAAAATGAAAAAAGTTATTATAATTGGAGCTGGTCCTGCAGGATTAACAGCAGGCTATGAGTTATTAAAAGATGAAAAAGAAAAATATGAAGTGGTAATTTTAGAAGAATCACAAGATATTGGAGGAATATCAAAAACTGTAAAACATAATGGAAATAGAATGGATATAGGAGGACATAGATTCTTTTCAAAAGATTCCAGAGTTATGGATTTTTGGGAAGAATTAATGCCAATACAAGGTGTGAATTCTTTTGATGATGAAAAATTAGGAAGAGAAAAACCATTAAAAGAAGGTGGGCCTAATCCCGAAAAAGAAGATGATGTAATGCTTTTAAGAACAAGAGTTTCAAGAATATATTATCTTAAAAAATTCTTTGACTATCCAATAAGCTTAAAATTACAAACTTTTACTAATATAGGATTAATAAGAACAATAAAGGCTGGATTTAGTTATTTAAAATCAATATTTATAAAAAAAGAAGAGGATTCATTAGAAAATTTTTATATAAATCGTTTTGGAAAAGTTTTATATAGTATGTTTTTTGAAAAATATACTGAAAAATTATGGGGAAGATCTCCTAAAGAAATTTCTGCAGATTGGGGAGCACAAAGAGTAAAAGGACTTTCTATAACAGCTGTTATAAAAGATGCTTTTTCAAAAATATTTGGTAGAAAAAATAAAGATAAAGTAGAAACTTCGTTAATAGAACAATTTTGGTATCCTAAATATGGACCAGGTCAATTATGGGAAATTTTAGCGGAAAAAATAGAAAAAAAAGGTGGACAAATTAAAAAAGGATATTCTGTTATAAATATAAATATAGAAAATAATTTGGTAAAATCAGTTGTATGTATAGTAAATGGAAAAAGAGAAGTAATAGAAGGTGATATATTTATTTCATCTATGCCTATTAAAGATTTAATTACTGGAATTAAGGGAGAAGTTGTTCCAAAAGAGATATACGATATTGCAAAAGGTCTTCCTTATGTAGATTTTCAAACTGTGGGAGTTTTAGTTAAAAATTTAAAATTAAAAAATAAAACCAAAATAAAAACATTAGGAAATATAGTACCAGATTGTTGGATATATGTTCAAGAACCTTCTGTAAAGATGTTAAGATTTCAAATCTTTAATAACTGGTCTCCATATCTTGTTAAAGATGTAGAAAATACAATTTGGATTGGTATTGAATATACTTGTCAAGAAGGTGATAAGTATTGGAATATGAGTGATAAAGAATTTATTAATTTTGCGATAGATGAACTTGCAAGTATTGATATTATTGATAAAGATGATGTATTGGATACGCATAGAGAGAAAGTAAAAAAAGCGTACCCTGCTTATTTTGATACTTATCAACATATAGATAAAGTAGTTGAATATATAAATAAATTTTCAAATTTATATTGTGTAGGTAGAAATGGGCAACATAGATATAATAATATGGATCATTCTATGGCAACATCTTTTGAAACTGTAAAAAATATTAAAGAAGGGATTACTTCAAAAGATAATATTTGGAAGGTAAATACAGAAAAAGAATTTCACGAAGAAAAAAAATAAAATTCTAAGCTTTTTGAAGGATAAAAAAATGAAAAATACAAAAATATTGTTAATATTAGTAATATCTATTTTTATAGAAGTAATTGTTTTTAACATTACTTCTTATTATACTTTATTTGGAAAATATGAAGTAAAGACATATGAAAATCCAAAATTTTTATATTATGAAAATGATAAAGCTTATTTAGAAATTGAAAACATAAATTTAAAAGTTGCTACTTTCAAAATAGAACTTAAAGATGTAAGAAATATTACAGAGTATAATATACTTTATTCTGACGAAACAACTAGTCAATATTGGGAACTAAAGCCAAAAGTTTATATTCAATCTAATGAAAAATCTAAATATATGCCTTTATATCTATCAGGTGAAACCAAAAGTCTTATTGTTTGTATAGATAAAAATATATATGATTCAAATGGATTAGATAAAATTGTATTAAATGAAAAAATACCATTTGAATTTAATGTAATAAGATTTTTAATAGTTTTTGGTATTATGATATTTACTTATTTTGTTAAAAATGCAGAAATTTTTAATACAATATATTCTGAAAAAAATTTTAAGCAAGAAATTATTTTAATTGGTGTAATGGCTATTTTTTTATTAATTTTGGTATATATTAATACGTATTCTGATTCGGAAATATCTAGTAGTAGAAATTCGTATTTTTCAATTACAACTAATGAAGGAATATATAATAAAGATTTTGTTGATTCATTAGCAAATGGTAAATTATATTTATTACAGGATCCAAGTGAAGAATTTTTAAAATTAGAAAATCCTTATGATGCATTAAATAGAAATGATGTGGAAAGAGATATTGATTATAAGTGGGATACAGCTTTTTATAATGGGCATCAATATATTTATTTTGGAGTTTTACCAGCACTAATTATATTTTTACCATTTTACCTCTTAACTAATAAATATTTAAAAATATCTATAGTAGTATTTGCTTTTTCTATTTTAATATTTACTTTATTAAAAGAAATATTATTAAAATTACTTACTAGATATTTTAAAGAAATACCATTTAAGAATGTTATGTACTCATTGATTACTTTATATTCTGGGTCACTTATATTATACGCAAATGGAATGGCAAGAGTATATGAGCTTGTAATAATTGTTGGTGTGTATTTCGTTTTACAAGGTATATATTTTATATTAAAGGCTTTGGAAAAAGAAAGTAATAGGCATATAAATATATTTTGGGGTTCCTTATTTTTAGCATTATCTGTTGCTTGTAGACCAACAGATTTACTGGCCTCAATAATAATATTACCATTTATAATTAGCTTACTAATAAAATATATAAAAAATTTTAAAGAAAATAAAATAAATTTAATAAAATTAGTTTCTGCGGTAGGAATACCATATATTACTGTTGGAATAGCATTAATGATATATAATTATGTAAGATTTGATAATGTTTTTGATTTTGGAAACAAGTATCAATTAACTATTAACAATATGATGACTTTAGGAAGTAGAATTTTTACGATTCCAGTAGGAATAATTTGTAATTTATTTACAATTCCTAAATTTATAACTGAATTTCCTTTTATAACACATTCTAATGATTTAATATCATTTAACGGATATTATTACATAGAAAATATGGTAGGAGGATTATTTATAATTGCTCCAATATGTTTTTGTAGTTTTTTTGTATTTAAGGCAAATAAAAAAATCGAAAATAAAGAACTTAAAATAATTATAAATAGCTTATTAGGTATAGGAATTTTAATTGCTATATTAAGTATAGTTATGGCTGGAAGCAATCAAAGATATTTAATAGATTATGCATGGATGATAATTTTATCTACAATATTGATATTTATAAGTATGTATAGTGTTCTAAAAAGTGAAGAAGCTAAAAAAATAGTACAATTTATTTTTTGTATTGCAACAATTTATACTTTTATAATTTCTATATTAGTTGGAATTATTTCTGAAAAAGATTATATAAAAAATAATTCACCTGAACAGTATTATAAATTAAAGTATAATGTTTGTTTTTGGGAATAGATAAATTTTTATTTTTCCAAAATTAATAAAATGTTTAATTTTAATAAGAAATTAAAAAACAAATATAATGTAAAGGAATAAAAAAATGAGATTATTAATGCATACTTGTTGTGCACCTTGTAGCGTTTATTGTATAGATAGTTTAAGAAATGAAGGGATTGAACCAGTTTTATACTGGTTTAATCCTAATATACATCCTTACATAGAATATAAAACAAGAAAAGATACATTAATTGAATATTCAAAGATGGTAGATGTAAAATTAATTATAAATGAAAATTATGGATTAAGAGAGTTTTGCAAAAATGTTATAAAAGATTTGGAAAATAGATGTCTTGATTATTGTTACAAGGTTCGTTTGGAAGAAACTGTAAAATATGCTAAAGAAAATGATTATGATGCATTTACTACAACTTTATTGGTAAGTCCTTATCAAAAACATGATAATTTAAAGAGATTATGTGAGGAATTATCTCGAAAATATGAGATAGAGTTTTTATATAGAGATTTTAGAATAGGTTTTAGAGAAGGACAAGCTAGAGCTAGAGAACTTGGATTATATATGCAAAAGTATTGTGGATGTGTTTTTTCAGAGGAAGCTTCATTTTTAACCCATACAAATACAAAACCAGATTTACCAGAGGATTTTGAGTTTTTACCAGTTAAAAGAGATATTATAATTTATAAAGAAAAAAGTGATAAAAAACAATATGTGGACTTATTGCTTGATGCAGATCCAAGTGAAAAAATGATAGAAAAATATTTAAAAGACGGAGATTTATTTGTTTTAAGATATAAAGATGATGTAGCTTGCATAGCATTAGTAACAAAAATAGATAATGATACAGTAGAATTAAAAAATATAGTAACAAAAGAAGAGTTTAGAAGAAAAGGATATGCGAAAAAAATGATAAAATATCTAGTTGATAATTATAAACAAAGATATAAAAAAATGTTGGTTGGAACAACAGAAAATAATATACCATTTTATGTAAAACAGGGATTTGATAAATATGAAAAAACAATTAAGAATTTCTTTATAGATAATTATGAAAAAGAAATATGGGATGGAGATTTACAGTGTATGGATATGTATTATTATTCAAAAGATTTATAGAAATGAAGATATATCATATTTAAAATTAAAGGAGGAAATAATGTGTATAAAGCAGAAGATTTAAAAAATAATTAGTGCACTAATTATTTCATTAGAAAAAGTTTAAAACTAGATGTATAAAATAGATTGCTTAAAATATAAGCAGTCTATTTTTTTTTTGAGTCACAAACAAGTTAACATAAATATATAAAATGCATATAATATAATAAAATAAAATATTTTAAAAGCTAAAAAGGAGAGAAATTATGAAAAATTATAGAAATATTATAACAATAGTAGTGTTAATAGCAATTATTGCTATGGCAGTAGCATATTCTGCATTCGCTACTCAATTAAATATAAATGGGCAAAGTGAAATTGTAGGAGAATGGAATATTAAAATTACAGGAATTAGTGTTGAGAATATTAGTACAGGTTGTGATGCTGGAACACCTGAGTATACAAATACAAGTGCAACTTTTAGTGCAAAATTGCTAAAGCCCGGAGATACGATCACATATTTAATAACAATTCAGAATGCTGGAACAATTAATGCTGTTTTGGATAACGTAACTTTTACACCAGATAATGAAAATGGTTCTCCAGCAATTAGTTATGAAACAACAATGCCAGCTACAAATTTAGGAGCAGGCGAACAAACAACATTTACAGTAAAAGTTACGTATAATGCAGAAACTACAGAAATACCATCTGTAAAAACAAAAACAATTACAGGAATTATAGAATATGTCCAAGCTGACTAAATTCTTCTTTATAAAAGAGTGAGACAAAATGAAAGGATTTAAAAGATTTTTTAAGAGAAAAAATTCACTAATAATTTGTTTAGGTGTTTTATTATTATTTATTTTTATGTCTTGTGGATATTCAATATTAAATACAGCTTTAAATATAGCAGGGACGTCTTCTATAATAAATAATTCTGAAAAGGAAAATGTGTGTGAACTAGATATAGAGTTTGTAGAAACTAAGCAATTAGAGAATGTTTTTTTCTACGATATTATTATTCATAATAATTCGGAAAATACGTGTCAAAATTGGGAAATAAAAATATATGACAATGATAATATAATGTATGCATATGAATATGGGAAAAGAGAAGATGGATATAGAGTTATAAAAAATACTGAATGGGATAATAGAATTGAAACTGGAGGATCTGTTACAGTAACTATTATATTTACAGTAGATCAAAATGTTGGGGATGTATCAGAATATGCAAAATATTTTGTCGAAAATTATATTAAAGCAACAGGAAGTTTAGATGAACCAAATAGAGAAGGAAAAATTATAACAAATGGAAATGCTTCTTTAACACTTAAAGAATCCGAAATAGAAATAACGAATTTTACTATTAAATTAGATTCATCTTATGAGACAGAAATTGAAAATGAAAAGCAATATATTATAGATATAACTAATGATACAGAATATGATTTTATAAAAGTTAGAGCAAATGTTTATTTAGGAAAAGAAAACAAGTTATTAGAAGTATCACCAAGCGAAATTACTTGTCAAAAAGAAACAAATACTAGCTTTGAATTACCTTTTTGGATGGAAATACCCAAAAATACAACAACATCAATTTATCTTATGATTATTACAAATGATGAAAAATTTATTCCAGAAATAGTTATGTCAGCAGAAATATAATAAACTTGAAAGGTGAGAAATATGAAATGCATTAAAAATAGAGAATTGATAATAGTTTTTTTTTATTTGGTTGTAACAATATATTTTATGATAAAAGATGCTATATTTTATACAAATATAATTAATCCGATATTCTGGGGGATAGTATTTTTATATTTGATAAGAAATGTAAAGATTAGGTTTAGTGTAAATAAAAGACAATTAATATATTTTATAACTATTATATTTGTAATCATTGGAATATATATAACTTTAGGTTATATGTATGGATTCTCAAAAACACCATATAGCCATAAAATAACAGCAATAATAAAAAATATTATGATTCAAATAATACCTATTATTGGAATTGAAACTTTAAGGATAGCAGTTATTGCTAAAAATAAAAAAAATAA
>CANQEK010000003.1 GCA_947594985.1 uncultured Clostridia bacterium | reverse complement strand
CACCAAGTTCTAAAAGTGAACTTATTTTTCCATTTACTTCTAATAATCCTGATGTAGGTGTAACAACACCTGTAATCATTTTTAGTAAAGTAGATTTTCCAGCTCCATTTTTTCCAAGAATTCCAAGTACTTCTCCTTTTTTTATTTCTAAATTAAGATTATCCATTGCTTTAAAAGTAGTATGTCTTCTATATCCTGGAAGTATAGCTTCTAATAATCTATCTTTTTTTCTAGAATACATTTTATATTCTTTTACAAGATTAGAAATTTTTATAACTGTATCACTCATATTATTGTTTATGTTAATAATAACATAATCCTCCTTAATTAATAGTAAATATAATTTTATATTTAATTTAATATTTTTTGCATAATCCCATCATTTTATATTATTTTTTGTAATTATATCATTACATCTTTTAAATATCAATATTTTAATATAACTGAATAGGAAAACTTTCTTTATCTTTTCTATGACTTCTTTCTACAATAAAAAACTCTTATCCTAATAAAAGAATAAGAGCTTTTATCTTGCATACTACATAATTATATTAATAATATATTCCATCAGATGGAATAGTTCCATCTTCAAAATATTTAATCATCTCAAGCATATGTCTTACAGGTTTACTATTATTATTTTTTTCTAATAATGAATTAAATATTTCTTTTGCCTTAGAATAATTTATATCTACATATTGACCATATGTATACATTCTTCCTATCATAAATTTTGCATTAAGATTATTTTCTAATTGAGAAAAAATTTCATATGCTTTTTTATAGTCTTTTTCAACATAACTACCATTGTAATACATAATTCCTAGCATATATTGAGCATTTGCATTATATTCTAGTTCCGAAAAAAATGCATATGCTTTTTTATAATCTTGCTTAACATATTCACCATTAAAATACATCATTCCTAATAAATAATGTGCTTCTGGATGCATCGTTTTATTTAAGTAATAAAATGCTTTTTCATAATTTTTTTCTACATAACTACCATAATAATACATTTGTCCTAACCTATATTGAGCATTCATTGCCCATTTACTATTTTTTTCTAGTTCTATTAGTATATTATACGCATTTTCATATTGACCATTCATTAAATATCCCTCAGCCAATCTATATTGTTTTTCATCATTATCCATTTGTTGTACATCACTTTCCATTTGTTTTCCTCCTATTATTTATAATTATTTACACTTTTCCTGCCTTCGATTTTTCTTTTTTACAAGTATAAAAAAGAACACTTTCTTTCAAATTAAACATTTCTTGATAAAATATACTCAATTAATATTTTTAAAAAAAGAGTATCAACATTTTTTACCAAATAGTTAATACTCTTTGTTTGTTATTTATATTAATCTTTTTTACTTAATATAACAATTCCTATTGCAGATACTAAAGTTATAGATACTACATAACCTATAATATCATTTATTCCTGTTTTTGGAGTATTATCTTTTTCTCCACTTGGTGTAGAAGCTGCTGGAGCAGAAGCTACAGGAGCACCTGGTTGTTCCCCAGAAGGAGTAGATGCAGGAGCAGTTGGTTGTTTATTAATATAAGCAACTATTGTAACTTGTTTTTTTGTTATTGAAGTAGTTTCTGGATCAAAAACTTTATATTCATTTAGTTTACTAGCATCAAATTTATATTCTGTATTATCATCATTTTGATCAAATATATAAAATCCTACAAAACCATCAATATTTTTATATTTATTAAATATAGCTTTTTCAGACTCTGTTAAACTTTGATTTAAAGTTGTGTCTTTTTTTATTGTAAATGTTGTTTCACTAGCACTAGCACCATTTCCTAAGTCAACAACTTTAACAATTGAAGTTGTACTTTCATCTCTTGTTAAGTTAACATTTTTAGGATTAACTTTTATAGTAACTGTTTGAACTTGAGATCCATCATTTTTCCAATCAAATTCAGCTTTATATAATATAAAAGTATCACTATAATTTGCTAATTTATTTTCATCAATAAATGTCCATGCTTCTAAATAATAATTACCAGGTCCACCATCTCTATTGGCTTTAAATGACTTTTTTTCTGAAGTAACACCTGCATCATTTGTAGTAGTATAATAAGCAGTATCTGCTTCAGCTTGTGTTGGTGGTACAATTTTATAACCAATCCAATATCCATTTCTATTTCTTCCTATATCTGGTTTTGCTTCACTCCAATTTAATGTAACACTATCATATTCTAATACAACATCTTTAACTGTTCCATCACCACCATTTATTTGTCCACCACTTGTTATCATAGAAACAGTTCCCATTCCTGCTTCAGCTTTTACTATATTATTTATAGAAAAAACAAATAACAATATAATAGCTAACATAATTACAAATTTAACTTTTTTCATATAATACCTCCATTAATGTATTAATAAATATATTATTTACTATTTTCTTTAATATATTCTTTATATAAACTATATATAAACTATCAAATAATGGAAAATTTATCAAGATTTTACAATAAAAATTCAATTTAATATTTTAATTTTTATCCATTATAAGTTTAAATACTAATTAATAAAATTAATTAGTATTTAAGAATATATATTCTTAAAATTTATTAGTAATTTTTAGATTTATTTTTTAAAATAACCATTCCAATTGCAGAAACTAAAGTTATAACTATAACATAAGCAATAATATCTATAGTTCCAGTTTTTGGTGTATTGTCTTTTTCTCCACTTGATGCGGAAGCCGCTGGAGCAGGAGCTCCTGGATTATTTTGTACTGGATTTTCCACAGCTACTTTATGTACAGTATATGAGCTATTTTTTTGTATTTCTGTATTATTAACAGAAACTTTTCCTGTTCCCGTATTTTCTATTGTAAATCCTTCAGCAGCACCTTCAATTTTTAAATCACCTTGAAGCACTTTAACTTTTGCATTACTAGTTTGTTTAACTTTTTCGATTTTATTTGTTGCATCTTTTGATACAGGAATACCATTGTCAGGATCTCCTTGACTATCTACATAATATACACTATCTACAACTAAAACCAATTTATCTTTATCATAAGATACTTGAGTTTCATCTTTTAAAGAAGCAGATCCTCCTTTTAAATATACATCAGCTGCATCACTGTTATTAAAAGTTCCTCCATTTACAGTTACTAAACCATTGTAATTTACAACTCCACTAGTATTTCCTTCTATTGTTGGATTAGATGATATAGTTAATTTTGAATCAGCATTTCCTATATTTCCAATTATTGAAGTATTTGATGATGAAGATTTAATAGTACCACCAGAAATTTCCATAGTACCAGCATTTCTTATAGCATAAAAATCACCGGCTTCTTCTATATTTCCACCTGAAATTGTAGCTTTACCAAAATTTGCTATAACTTCTTTTGAACCTTCAATTGTTGTTCCTTCTTTAATATTTAACTCTGCGTTTTCAGCATTAGTAATAACTGCTATATTGCTTACTTGTTCTGTTTGAGTAATTTTTCCTGCCTCAATATTTAAGGTTCCAGAATTATAAATTGTAGACAATCCAGTTGAACCATCTTTTTGAAGAATCTCTCCTTGGTTTCCACCAGAATTATCTACTATTGTTAAATTTCCACCTGGAAAAATATTAATTGTAGAACACCCTTCTGAATAGTTTTGTAATTTATGACCATTCAAATCTAATATTACAGTTTGTCCTGCTTTAACTTCCAAATCAATTCCAGCTTTATCTGCACCTTTTTCAATTGCATCTCTTTCTAGAGTAAATTTAATTTTATCATCTATATTTTCTTTTTTTATTGGGCATCCAACCCATGGAGTATCGTTTGCATCAAATGCATATAGACTATTTGATAAAAGTAAAATATATGCAATTACTAATACAATTATAAAAATAGTTTTTTTCATTATTTCCTCCTCGTTTACTTTTAGTATCGTCATTTTACCATTTATAATTATTGAGTTCAAGACTTTTATATCTTTTGTAATAAATATGTAACATTTATGTGATAAGATTATTGTTAATTGTTATTAAATATATCTCCAAATATTTGAAAAAAATTATAAGAGTGATTTTAATCACTCAATCACTCCTATAATTATTGCTTATTTGTATTTTGATTTACACTTTTATTTACATTTTCATTTTGATTTTCAACTTCATTTTCAACTTTTTTTGCAACAACTGCAAATCTTCCATCTTCTTGTGAATATTCACATGTAGAAAGAGTTAAAAGTTGATCTCCATATTCTGCTGTAACACCAGTATCATATATACTAGCTTTTTTAGCATTTGAAACATAATCATTAAATTCTTTTTCCGTTTCAGCATTCACAAAAAAGTAATATCTGAATACATTTTTTTCACTTTTATAATATACTCTTGAATAAAATACAGCTAATATTTCATATATTGCATCCTCTTTTTCTGTTGTAAATTTTATTTTTGTATGTTCTTTATAAAAATCTTTTTTTGCATATTTCATTAAATCTTCAAACATAAGTCCACTTGTACTTCTATGACCATATATTAAATAATTTGAACTTCCATTTTCTAAATCGAAGTCTTTATCTAAAAATAAACTACCAGTTTTTGATTTCTCTTTTTTATAATTATGACTTAAATAATAATCATTATCGGTAGTTTGAACTACTGGATAATTAATCTTTGTTCCTTCAATTTCCAACCATCCAATTATTTCATCATTTTCCTTTTTTAATTCTTCTAATTCTAACATTCTTTCAGTTTTTGTTTCAGTAATTTGTTTTTCTTCAACTACAACATTACTTAATATATTTTCATTATCTTTTTTATCTTTCATTGATTTTGTTATATAATATGATATATAAATAATACCTAATAAAAATATAATAAATAATATTACTATAGATATTCTTATAATAATTTTTCTTTTATTTTTTACATTTTTTTCATCTCTTCTTCTCATAATAAATCTATCCCTTCCTCATTCTGCTTAAAAATATATAACCTAATCAAAATTTTATTATTTCTCATATTGTTTTAATATATAACATAATAATCAAATTTTCTACTCTTTTTTACATTATTTTTATAAATATACTAATATAATTAAGAAAAATTTATATTTTGACTATATTCTTATTTTTATAATAATATTTTAAACTAAAGTATAAAAAAAATAAAGAGTATTAACTAATTTTAATGAATTTCGTTAATACTCTAAAATATAAAATTTAATATTCTAATGTTTATCAATTATAAGTTTTAAATACTAATTAATTTTATTAATTAGTATTTAAGAATATATATTCTTAAATATTATTAATAGTTTTTAGATTTATTTTTCAAAACAACCATTCCAATTGCAGAAAACACTGTTATTACTGCTACATATCCTACAATTTCTAAAGCACCTGTTTTTGGAGTATTATCTTTTTCTCCAGCTGGTGCAGGTGCTGCTGCAGGTGCAGGCGCAGGCGCTGGTGAAGGATCTGTAGGTGTTAAAACTGGAGCTGGCTTATTTATATAAGCTATTATAAAAACGTTTTCTTCATTAATTGCATCCACATCTGGATTAAATTTATTTGCTTCATACTCACTTACTTTATCAGGTTCAAACTTATATGTTGATCCTGAAAATTTATAAAATCTTACAAAACCATCTATGTCTTTATAAGAATCAAAAATCTTTTTTTCGTTTTCTGATAATCCATCTTTTAAAGTTTTTCCTTTTTCAATTGTAAAATTGGTTTCTCTAGCAGTAGCACCAAGTCCTAAATCAACAACCAAAACTTTAGACATTGATGGACTAGTATTTAATTGTAGATTTCCAAAATTAGCTTCGCTTGCATCTATTTTTATTTTAATAGTTTGTGTTTTACCATTACCCCAATCAAATTGTGCTTCATATAAATCAAATGTTTTATTTTTATTACTTGCTAATATAGTATTATCTATATACGCCCATAGATTTATTTCAGATTCACCATCTTTTTTATCATTAAATTTTATACCTTCAATCCAACCTTCTCCATATTGTTTTCTTTTTATTGTTGTATTTTCTTTAACAGCATTGTCTGGAGCTGTTACTTTTATTCCTATCCACCATCCGTTTTTATTTCTATCACCTTCTTGTTTTGCCCATTCAACATTAAGTGAACTATATGTTAATGTAACAGTTTCTGATTCATTTGTATCAATATTTGGGCTTCCAGTTATTGCTGTAACTGTTCCATAATCTTGTGCAGCATTTGAAATATTACTAAAAGAAACTACTAATAATAACATAATTATCAATGTTATACATAATTTAATTTTTTTCATTTTTCTTCTCCTATCTCGTACAAATTTCTACATAAATATACTATTTTTATATACAAAAAATGAGTATACATATTTAGTATTTACAGTTTATCTATAAAATATCCATTTGTCAACAAATTTATATTTAATTCATTTTTTTTTACTTTTTTATATTTTAAAAGCATTCCTAGTTTGGAGATTCTAAAATAATGATAATAATTATTATTTTTTTAATTTAAAAAGTATTTTTGCGATTATAGGTAAATTTAATATTACAAAATTTTGAATCATATAACTAAAATTTTCATATTTATACAATTTAAAAAACAGACACCAATTTCTAAAATTGATATATTTCTTTTTTTCTAACATTTCATAATATCGTAAAGACTTTTTATTTAGCGACTTTATTTCACTTTTAATAAACCTATCTTCATTCTCTATAAAAACTGAAAAATGTTCTTTTTTTACATCTATAAATAGTTTTCTAATTTCATCTATAGATTTTAATTCATCAGACTTTTTCTTAGAACCAACTTTATTATCTTGATGTTGTCTATATTTAACTAATGTCTCATTAATGTATCCAATTTTACCGCTTTGACTAACTACAAGTGCTATCCAATAATCATGTAAAACATATTTACTTTTATTTGGAATTGGTAAAAAAGTTTTTATAAATTCTTTTTTAGAAATAATTGTACAACCTGTTATATAATTATTTAAGTATAAACTTTCAAAATTATTATATTTTTTTATTTTATGGTAAATCCCTTTTAATTTCCAATATGATTCATTAATTAAATTTAAATTTTCATTTACAACTTCTAAGTCAGAATAAACTAAATCTAAATTTTCATCTTCAATTTTTTTAAGTGATTTTTCAATTTTGTGTTCTTTCCAAACATCATCTTGGTCTGAAAACATATAGTATTTATTTTCAACTTTTCCTAATAAAAATTCAAAATTTTTTATAACTCCAAGATTTTCATTTTGTAAAAAAACCTCTATCCTATTATCCTTTTGTTTATATTTTTCTAATATTGCTCTAGTATTATCTGAAGAACAATCATCTGAAATTAGTAACCTAAAATTACTATATGTTTGAGTAAGAATACTATCTAGTTGTTGTTCTATATATTTTTCTCCATTATATGTAGCAAGTAATATATCTACTTTTTCCATCTAATTAAAACCTTTCAACTTTATAATACATCTGCAAAATCTTTTTTTGTTTTCTTAAATACTTTATTTCCCCATATAAATATTATTATTGTTACTATCCAAAATACTAATGTATATATTCCATTATGTTCTGTTATTATAGTTGAATTATCCATAAAAGCTTGTCTAAATCCTTCTACTAAATAAGTAAATGGCATACATCTAAATAACTTTCCTAAAGTATTATTTGTAATAAAATCTAGGTTCCAAATAATTGGAGTAAACCACATAAATAATTGAATTAAAATAGTCAAAAGCTGTGCAAAATCTGGAACTATTGTTGTAAGTGCTGAAGTAAATCTTGTTAAAACAATTATAAAACAGATTGCACAAAAATAAATATATATTATATTTAAAATATTAGGAATATAACCAAATAAAGAAGAAACTACGACTGATACAATCATTAAAAATATCCCTATAAATGTAGAAGATGTAAGTGATATTATTGGTATTATATCTACTGGAAATACTACTTTTTTTACTAAATAACTATAATTTCTTATAGAGTTACTTGCTGTTAATATTGCATCACTACAATACATCCACATTGACATTCCAGGTAAAAACCATACTACATATGGATATTCTCCCGCACTTCTAGTTTGCAAAATATATTGAAATACTATTACATATGTTATCATAAAAACAAATGGTTGTAAAAATCCCCAAATTGTTCCTAAACTCGTATTTGCAAATCTGTTTCTAAAATCATTTTTTCCAAGTTTCATTGCTATTTTTTTATTTTTATAAAGTATTTTAAAAAATTCCATTTTATCTTCCATTTCTCTGCTTACAATTCTATAATAGAACAAAAAGCAAAATTATAATTATAATTGATTATTATATCATTACAACTATTAAATATCAACATCTAATTATGTTCGAGCTTATCTAACAATTTAGAAAATCTTTTTTCTAACAAATAAATTCTTATTTTGTCTATTATAACACATACAACAAAAATTCCTCCGGTTTTAACTAATATATGTATTAAAAAATACTTTGAATTAAAAAAATCTAAATTAGGATAGAAACTTTTCCATAAAATTGGTCTTATATAATCATTATCATGAATTAAATAAACTCCTAACACAGAAGATGCAATAAAATTAACTGTTTTAGATTTTAATTTGACATTATTTCTAAAGTATAAAAATATTGATATTGCTACTATAAATGATATTATATTGCTAGAACCTTTAAAATATGTAGCATTATTAATTAATGTATCACTTTTAAATCTTACTCCTAATATATCTATAACTATTACTGAACAAATCAAGAGCACATTGCATGCTACCATTAGTATCGTATAAATTGTTTTTTTCTCTTCATTTAAATATAATCTTACATATGCTCCTATAAAATATGATACTATCATTATTCCAAGACTACTAAATCTATGCCATATACTATCAAAGAAGATTGAAGGTATAACGGATATTAATATAGTACTTGTAATAATTAATTTTTGAGTTTCTTTTTTGTTTAAAGCTAAAATAAGCTTATTTAAATATGGACTTAAAAAATATATTATTATGTAAAATATAGTAAACCAATTTCCATAAATTAATGGAATACAAGATTTTATAAACATAATTATTGGAAATTCTGCTAAAGTAGTTGTATTTTTCATTAATTCATTAATATATATTATTAAAGATATTCCTAAAGAATAAAATGTCATTTCTGCTAATAGTAATATTATTTTCTTATATTTTATTTTAGATTTAATCATATAATAACCTGTAATCATTATAAAAATATTACAAGCAAGACTTCCCCATAAACTTAATATTTGAATAATAACACCATTTTTAGATAAATTATTAAAACCAAACTTATCAAATCCACCATGAACAGAATAATGATGTAAAATAATAAGTATCATACATATAATTCTTAATAATTCAAATTGAGAATCTCTTGTCTTATCATTTTTTTGATTATCTTTAGCAATAACTTCTTCCATAATTAAACTCCCCTTAATGTTTCAAATATATATTATAAAAATTTATACTTACTACTATTAGTTAATTACTATAAAATTTATACATCAATTAAAATCTGATAATTTTACAACTATTATATCATCTATTTTTCTCACAGAACCATAATAAGGATATATCGGCATGTTTTTAAATTCTTCATTATTTTCTAAATAATCTTTTACTTCATCTTCTTTTATAAAATTTCCATTAAATCCCAAAAAATAATTTATAAATTGAATTTTAGAATAAGCATTTATCATATCATAGCCATTTGGTATTCCTGTAAAATAAACATAATCTTTATAACTTTCAGTATATAGTTCCTTTGAATTATATTTTCCTATAATAGAAATTTTACTATTTTCATCATAACCTGGCGTATTCATTATATTAGTTATAACAGTCTGATAAAATGAATAAGCATTTTCATATGATAATTGCATTTCTAAATAATATTGATTAATTATACCAATATATAAAAATACTTGCGCAAATATAATAAACTTTAATGCAGTTCTATATTTTTTAGCAACTTTATCAATAAATAATACTAAAATAATATATATAAAGCAATCTCCATACATCATTATTCCGTGATATTCTACATTTTCATTTAATATATAAACCATATTCATTGTAATAGGTACTAAAATTATAAAAAGCAACATCATTAATAAATTTAGTTTATTTTTTCTATTTTTCCATAATATATAACATATAAATCCGATATCTAATAAAATAACTATTGTATAAAATAATCTTGTAGATATAGTAGGAACCATTATGTGCTTTCTGATTATTTGCTCAACTAAATGAGCATAGCACCTATAAATTCCTCTTACAATTCCAAAAACACTTAATTTTCCCATACTATCCATTGATTGATAATTAGCAAAAGAAGTTTGAAAAACTTTTAATATTATTTTTGTTATTACCATATAAAATAGTAATCCAAAAAATAAAATGGCTAAAAATTTCAATGCTTTATAAATTATTTGCTTTGTATTTTTAATATTTATACAATCTTTAATTAATAAAATAAGAAGTAATGTTGCAGTAATACTAATATAAGCTTGATATATACTTAAAGATAATATTAATAAAACAATAGACAATATAGTAAAATATTTGTTATCTTTTTTAGCAAAATAAACTGATAAAACAGATAACAAAAAGCCTAACATAAATGCATGAGCTAAAAACATATATGAAAATGTACCAGCAAGTACTGGAAATGAAACTAATATTATACCAATTAAAATTCTATTATTTTTTGTTTTTATATCAAGAATATCACATATTAGACATGCTGATAAAGAAACAAATATTAAAGCCATTATTCCATTAAAAAGTGGTATACTAACATGAGGAAAAATTAATTGTTTAAAATTAATTCCCCATCTTCCAAATTCTAACCATCCGTCTGAAATAAATATTCCAGCTATATCATCCCAATTAGTAAGTTTATTGGTAATTATATATAAATGTATTAATATTCCTGATATCAATGTAATTAGAAATATACTTTTATATTCATTAAAAAAAAGTAATATTTTATCCCAAAGTATATTTTCAGAAGCCTTTTCATTTTCTTTATTCATTTTTTTCTCCTTGTATGCTAAAAATAATTTATAATAAATTTTTCTCATAATTCCAAGCATCTCTACAAATATCTTCTATTGTTTTTTCTGTTTTCCATCCAAGTTCTCTAAATGCTTTTGTAGCATCTGCACAATACTCTGGTAAATCTCCTTCTCTTCTATTAGCAATTTTATAATTTACTTTTACATTGTTTACTCTTTCAAAAGTAGTTACCATTTCAAGTACACTTGTTCCATGTCCAGAACCTAAATTATATATATTTAATCCTTTAGGTGCTTTTTGAAGAGCTTTTACATGACCTTTAGCAAGATCTACAACATGAATATAATCTCTTATACATGTACCGTCTGGTGTTGGATAATCATTTCCAAAAATACTTAAAATTTCTAATTTTCCTGATGCAACTTTCATTATATAAGGCATTAAATTATTTGGTATTCCTTTTGGATCTTCACCAATTAATCCGCTACTATGCGCTCCTACAGGATTAAAATATCTTAAAAGAGTAATATCCCATGAATTATCTGAAGCATATAAATCTTCTAGAATCTTTTCTATCATTGCTTTTGTCATTCCATAAGGATTTGTTATTTTTCCTCTACTTAATTCCTCACTATACTTTTCTTTTCCCTGATCTCCATAAACAGTTGCAGATGAACTAAATATAAATCTTTTTACATTATATTTTTTCATAACTTGTAATAAGTTTAATGTACTTATTAAGTTATTTGAATAATACATTAATGGTTCTTTTATAGATTCACCTACAGCCTTGAATCCTGCAAAATGTATTACTGCTTCTATATTATTTTCTGAAAAAATTTCTTCTACTCTTTCTTTCTCTGTTAAATCATACTTATAGAATTTAAATTTTTTCTGAGTTATTTCTTCTAATTTATCTAAAACCTCTTCTTTACTATTATTAAGATTATCTACTATAATAATTTCATTTTCTTCCTTTGCAAGTTCTACTACTGTATGTGAACCTATAAATCCTAATCCACCTGTTACTAAAATCTTCATTACTTTTTATATGATATATAAATATATCAATTCTCCCTTCTTTACTTATATCTAATAAAATCAATTTTTAAATTCTAGAATCCATTCTATAAATTCTCTTACAGCGCCATCTCCTCCATCACAACCAGAAATAAAATCAGCAATATTCTGTATTGATTTACAAGAATTTTTAGGTGCTGCTACTATTCCGCCAAATTTTTTTATTTCAGTCATTATTTCATAATCATTTAAATCATCACCAATATATGCTATATTGTCATACTTTAAATTCATTTCTTTTATTAATATCTTTAAGCATTTCATTTTATCACTAATTCCTTGATATATATGATTTACGCCTAATTCTTTAAATCTATTTTCTACAATTTTAGATTGCCTACCTGTTATAATTATTGGTATAATCCTATTTGGAATAAGTAAATTTTTAATTCCACAACCATCTTTGGCATTAAAAGCTTTAAAAACTTCACCATTTTCTCCAATATAAATTTTTCCATCTGTTAATGTACCATCTACATCCATTATTAAAATTTTTATATTTTTTTTCATAAAACCTCCTATTTATACTCATAAATAATTGTATTATTTATAAAACAATACCAGCTTTTATAATATCTTTGGTACATAATGATCCTATTAATTTATTGTTCTCATCTACTACTGGTGCCACAGAAACTTTTTTATTTCCTTGAATCATTATTCTTAAGGCTTCAACCGCTAACATATCTTTTCTAATAGTAACTGGTTTTTTAGTTATAATATCATCCAATCTCATTTTATATATATCTACTTTTTCAGCAAGTTTTCTTCTTAAATCACCATCTGTAAAAACTCCAAGTAATTCACCATTATCATTAACAACATTTACCATTCCTAAACTTGTTCTACACATTTCAGAAAGAGCTCTTTCAAATGTGTCATTTTGAGACACTACAGCATTTTCTTTTCCAGTACTCATCAAATCTCCCACAGTTGAAATTAAACTTTTTCCTAATGCTCCAGCAGGATGAAATAAAGCAAAGTCCTGCTTTTTAAAAGCTTTTATTTTAGCACAAACAACAGCAATTGCATCACCTAAAACTAATGTAGATGTAGTGCTTGATGTTGGTGCTAATTTCATATAGCACGCTTCTTCAATTCTTGGAAGTACAAATGTTAAATCTGACTTTTTTATTAATGTTGAATTCTGATTACCAGATATACCAATTATATATGCACCTATTTTCTTTATATTTGGTATTATTCTTAATATTTCTTCACTTTCACCACTAAAACTAATTGCAATAACAATATCTTCTTTTGATACCATTCCTAAATCCCCATGTTGAGCTTCAGAAGGATGTAAGAAAAAAGATGTAGTTCCTAATGATGCAAATGTAGAAGCCAACTTTTTTGCTATATATCCTGATTTTCCCATTCCTGTAAAAACAATTTTCCCCTTACACTTCAAAATTGCTTCTACTATATTTTCAAAATTCTTATCTAAGGATTTTTTCACTTTTTGCACAGAATCTATTTCAATGTCAAAAACTTTTTTTGCTTCATCTAATACATTAAACTCTTTCATTTTTATCCTCCTAATTATTAATTAATACTTTAAAGCATTTTTTATTTTTAATAATTTGCACAATAAATCTTCCATATTGTCTAGTTTAACCATATTAGGTCCATCAGACAAAGCATTGTCTGGATCTGGATGAACTTCCATAAATAAAGTGTTTATTCCCATTGCAACAGCTGCTTTTGCTAAATATTCTACATATTCCCTATTGCCACTCGTAGCATTGCCTTTTCCACCAGGCTTTTGTACACTATGCGTCGCATCAAATACTACTGGATATCCTAGTTTTTTCATTTCAATTAATCCAGTCATATCTACAACCAAATTATTATATCCAAAACATGAACCTCTTTCACATAATAGTATGTTTTTATTTCCACTATCTTCTAGTTTTTCTACTACATTTTTCATATCCCATGGTGCCAAAAATTGTGCTTTTTTAACATTTACTAATTTGTTGGTTTTAGCAGCTGCTACTAATAGATCGGTTTGTCTACATAAAAAAGCTGGTATTTGAATCATGTCAACTACTTTGGCTACTTTTTCAGCCTGCCAAGGTTCATGAATGTCTGTTGTAATTTTTAGTCCTATTTCATCTTTTACTTTTTTTAATATTTCCAGTCCTCTTTCAATTCCTGGTCCCCTATACGATTTTATTGATGTTCTATTTGCTTTATCAAATGATGCTTTAAAATAATAATTTATTTTTAGTTTCTCTGTTATTTCTTTCATTTTTTTAGCAATTAGCATCACATTATCTTCACTTTCAATAACACAAGGACCTGCTATTAAAGTAAAATTATCTACATTCTTTATTTTTTCTAATTCTTCTTCCATATTTTTATTTCCTCATCTTTACTATTTAGGCTATTGGCTATTGTTTGAGCAAATTTAAAATCTTCAGGATAATCTATATCAATAGCTTCTATGTCATCAACCTCTTGGAAAAAAGGTTTATTCCCAATTCTTCTTTTTCCCATTTGGGTAAAAACTTCTTTTTTAAAAATAAAAAATGCACTTGTTTCATAGTATATTGGCTCTATATCTTGCGTTCTTGGTATATCTTCTAAATTATAATTTAATGTTTTTCCTTGATACCAAGTAAAAGTTTTAATTTTTTTTACTGATAATGCAGAATCATATTCGCCAGTTAAAACATTGTTTAACGCATTTTGAATTGTCTCCTTTTTTATAAAAGGTGCCGTGACATGTGCTAATACATAAATATCTGCATTTACTTTATTTATAAAACTTTCATATATTTCTTGACCTTTAACTAAATCTCCATCAAAATATGTATCTCGCTTTAAAAATTTTATTTTTGTTGGCATATAATCTTTTATTTTTTCATCACTACAGTAAACATAAGTCTCATCTATTTCTTTTATTTCTAATAGATTTTTAGTCATATAATAACATAATGGCTTTCCACCAAGATCTAATATATTTTTATGCGGTAGTCTTTGACTATTTAATTTTATTGGGACTAATGCTACTACTTTCATTTAAATTCTCCTTATTTTAGTTTAATATAATATCAAATTTGTCTTTTTTATAAAATCTTTTCTATATTTTGAAATATTCTTTTCAATACATAATAAAATTTTATTTATTATTTCTTTTTCTTAATAACTCTAATAATTCGTTTTTATTTTCTGGAATATAAAAATTATCTACGCCAAATTTTTCTTGAATATTTGACAAATATTTATGATATTCCTTAGTTACTGCATTAGACATCTTATCAGTACAATTAAATAATAAATATGTTTTTATTTCTTCATTAAAATACAGTTTAGAAGCTAAAACACTTCCAGATGATATAGTTAAAAAAACTTTATTTGAAAAATCATTATTCATTTGTATTATTTCCCATGGAATTCCTATTGTTTTATTAGTTTGTATGCCATATTCTTTAAATCTATCTATTTTGTTACGAGGATGTAATTTTACTAATAAATTTTCTTTTCCAACAACATCAGCAATATTTAGTACCAATTTTAAATCATCTATTTCAAATCCATCGCAAAAAAAAGATTCTTCAAAAAAAATGTATTTGGGTTTATATTCATCCACTACTTCTTTATAATCAAAAATACTATTAAGATTTTTTACTAGTTCTTTATTCTTTTTATTAATAGGACTAATTTTCATTATTTTAGAATTAGTATTATATAACAATAATTCTGGATAAAAAATATATGTGTAATCTGTATCAAAAAAAATCTTTCTATTTAGTAATTTTCTAATAAATAAATATTTTTTTGAAACCATATTGTTAAAATGCAAATAACTTATAAAACCCTCTTCAAATCTACATATTTTTATGTTTTCATTTTTCTTTCTAAAATAATCATATAATTGATAAGTTTCTTGCGTTATATTGTAAAAAAAGAATTTATCGTATTTATTATCTTTCAAATTAACTTTTTCTTTTAAATCATTTTTTGAAAATAACATTTTATAAATATTTACAAATTTACTAATCAAGTCTCCTTTTATCTTTTCAGGACTTGTATAATAAAAAACATCATTAAATAAGTTCATATTTTTTAAATTATTATAAATTTTTAAAGAATCTACAGAATGATTTGATACAATTATATCCACTTTATCATTAATAAATTGAGTCATTTTTAAATTAACAGCAACAATAAGTTGAAAATATGTATGTACTATAATTATTATTCTTTCCATTTTCTCTCCATATTCTATAATAAAATTTATTAAATAAACCTACATAACTATATATTCTTTTAAATTTCTTTTATTTTTTGAAAAAATTCTTTTATTTTTCTAAAATTTATAACTAGCAAAATAAAAACTAACAATAATAAAATGTATCTTATTATAAATAAACTATATAAAGCTGTTTCAATACCAATTAGTAAACTTAACATTAAACTAATAATTAATATTGTTTTTATATCATATACCTTTTCTTTTTCTATTTTTATCATAAAACAATAATGAATTAGTGCAAGACATATATACCCCACTAATGTAGTATATCCAGCGGCAATAAAACCATATTTTGGTATTAAAATAACATTTAAAACAATATTAATTATACCTGCAAAAGTTGTTGCAATCGTTACAAAAAAAGTTTTCTTTTTATAAAATTCAACATTTGCAAATAACGATGATATAAAACAAAAAAATACGCCTAGTATAACTGGTGGGACAACCCATTTTGCATCATAGTATTCTTCTGTTCCAAGTATCATAATAGCTTCTGGAGCAATTATAACTACAGCTAAACACATAATAGCAACAAAAATAACAATAATATTTGTTTTTTCCATTATATTTCTATATTGCTCTTTTTTTAAACTTTTTAAAGTAAATGGAATCCAAGCAGAATTAATTCCTGTCAAAACTCCGATTTACTGCACTTGAAATATTATAAGATAAAGAATATATACCTGCTTTAGCTTCTCCACATATTCTAGCAATCATTATTCTGTCAGAACTTGAAAGAATTATATTTGATAAATAATGTGGAATAAGTGGAATATTAAATTTTAAAGCATATTTCCATAAATTTTTATCAAAAAAGCTTTTACAATTTTTATAAGTTATTACTATTAAGAAAAATCCTAAAATTACATTTGGTAATCCAGAAAAAATTATTTTTGCTATAGCCTTATTTGTTGGAAAAAGATATACTCCCAGTATACCTAATATTGGATTTAACAAAAAAATTATTATAGATATTATAAATGGAATTTTATATTTATAATCAAATTTTTGCTTATTTATATATAAATTCCAAGCAGGAAGTGTTAAAAAATTTAAACACATATAAAAAACTAAATTTGATGATAATCCCAAAAGATTAGATACCAATTTTCTAAATATAACGCATAATAAAAATACTATGGTTGATAAAAGAACACTAATTGATAAAAAATTAGATGTTACTTTATTTTTATCTTCGCCAAAATCTAGTAAAGCATTATTATATACTCCAGCTGCTAAATTTAAAGTTACAAATATTGAAAGTATATTATACCATGAGTTATATAAATTTATAGTTCCATAATCAACCGTTGTTAAAATCCTTGTAAAAATTGGAGTTGTAATTAAACTAACAGTATTTTGCAAAAAAACAATCATTGTATAAAACAATGTAGCTTTTAATTGTATTGGCATACTTCTATATTTATTTTTTAAATTTTCTATCATTTATATTTCTACTCCGTTATTTTTATAAAATACATATATCATTATTAAACGTCAAATTCAATATATTTAATAACATTTTTCATTTCTTTTAATTCTTGTGTTAAACATTTTATTGTCACATATTTTATATCTATTTGCACTTTTTCCCCTGAATATATGTTACACTTATCCATTCTTTTGTTTCTTCTTCTGTTCATTTTTCATATTTAGAAGGTGTTATAAATGAAATTTGTTTTCCTTCTTCTTTTAAACTATTTATCAATTTCGTATAATACACATTTCTTTTATTAACTTGTTGGGGATTTACAGGTTGACGCATTGTAATATCATAATAGTTTTCATTTATATCAGCAGAAAAACCATCAAATCCAGCAAATAGAATTTTCTTAATATTACATTTTCTTAATAAATTTAATATTATTACAGCTGATGAATCATATACTATGTTTTCTTCTTTATTAATCCAATTTTGATAATTCAATATTTTTACATTTCCACGACCACCTTTTGATACACTTGATGTTGCAATTACATTTTTTTCTTTTTTTACAACATCTTCATATATATCTTTTCTGGTTGTTAAAATATAATCAAAATCCAAATCCATAGTAACATTTAAACTAATAGTAATAACATTATCATCTTTCATCAAGTCTTTTATTTTTTCTTCATTTTCTATTATAGATTTACCTGGAGCAACTAGTAGTATTTTTTTATCGTTAAATTCTTTTTTTAATTCTTCAACAGCTTTAGTATCATCAACTGATTTACTTTCATTATATTTAAGATATAATTCTTCTGCATATTCTTTATCAAAAGAAATTTTCTTTTCTTCGGATATCATACTTAAAATTTCTCCAACTTGATCAATAGGTAACATATGTTTATTATAAAAATGGCTTGCATAACTTGGAGTACAATGGTTTGCAGATGATAAATAGTATTCCACAGCATATCCCCAATAAAATTCCGAATGAAGTTGATTTATCACTTTATCTATTACTTCTAATAATGGACTGATATTATAATTCTTTCCATAATAAAGATTTAAATGTTCCAATAGTATTTCTGTATTTAAATTTCCAGCTCCTTTTCCCATTCCCATAATAGAACTATCTAACATTAAGTTTCTATTTGTTGGAAATTGTATAAAAGCAATAGCATTTGAATACGATAATTGTAAATTATTATGAGAATGATAGCCTAAAGCCATTGTAGATATTAAATTATGATCAACTAAATTTAATATTCTATTCATATCATTAGTTCTCATTTCACCAAAACTATCAACTATATAAAAAGCTGAAGCGTTTGGCATTTCTTTATTTACTAATTCAATCAATTCTAATAATTCGTTGTCTGTATATCTTAATGTAATCATAGGTTGAATATAAAATTCATATCCTTTTTCAATAATTTTTTTTCCTAATTCTATCGCCTTTAGTCTATCCTTTTTGTGAAATGCCATTCTTATTCCATCTATACCTTCTGGAGTTCTTTTATGTAACTTGTCTACATTAAATTTTCCATAATCCATCATTGCAACATACTTCACTCCATTTTTCTTATGTTTTAAAATGCATTTTGGAATAACTTCTTCATTTATATATTGTGTTCTTTCACTTTCAGATCCTTTATTTTCATCAATATATCCTAATTCAATAATATCAACACCTGACTTCTCTTGAGCATCTAAAATTTTTTCCATATATGCTTGTCCAAAATTAAAATTATTTACACACCCACCATCTCTTAAAGTAACATCTAGAACTTTTAAACTATTCATTTTCAATTCCTCCATTTTCTATATATTAACATTAACTAGAGCTTCAGCCAAATCAAAATCTTCTGGATTATTTATATCAACAGCTTCTTTAAAAGAGACTTCTTTAACAAACGGTTTCTTACCAATACGTCTATGATATTTTTTAAAAACTTCTTTAGTGAAAACATAAATTCCCGATGTTTCCCTATATATAACTTTTAAATCTTGACTTCTTGGTACATTAGTAGCGTCAAAGTTTAATGGTTCTCCATCTTGCCATAAATAATCTTGAATCTTTGAAGCACAAAAAGCTGAATCAAAAAATCCAGATTTTACAGCTTCAATACATTCCTTCATTGTTTTAATTGTTATAAACGGTGCTGTTGCATGTGCATAAACATATATATCTGCATCTATTAATTTTGAAAACTCTTCAAAAATCTGTGTAAAATTTGAAGTAGGTAAATCTAAATATTCCGGTCTTTTTATAAAATTAATTCCTTTTGGTAAAAAACTAATAATTTCTTCATTACTACAAAAAACATTTATACTTTCTAAAAGATTAGTTTTTTTAAGATTTTCAAGTTCATATTGAAGTAGTGGTTTATCTCCTAGAATTTTTGTATTTTTTCCAGGTAGTCTTTCGTTATTTAATTTTATTGGCATAACTGCTATAATTTTCATTAACCCCTCCTATTTAGATTATAATTATTATTAAATTTTTATTTTTTCCTAATACTATTTTCTTATATTTTGAGATATTATTTTAATCTAATCTTCTGATAATTTTATAACTATTATATCATACTAATTATTTTTCATTTTTGAATTGATTTCAAATAATACTTTTTTACTATATATTCCGCCACTAAAAAAATAACTGTTAAACTTGAAATAAGAATACCTATCTTTAAATAAGGAGTTTCATAAACAAGTTTTATTTGATGATTACCTTTCTCTAACTCTATTCCTGTAAACATAATATCTGTTTCAAATATTTCAGTCTCTTTGTTATCAACAAATGCTTTCCATCCTTTGCTATATGGTATAGACAGTTGTAAAATTGCTTTTTTATCTGTTGATATATTACCAGTAATTGTATTTATATCAACTTTTACATTCTGCATAGTATTATTTTTTAACTTATCTATATTTTGCTGATATAAATTCATATCACTACAAGATATATAAAGAGAATCAAATGATAATACTCCTATTCCGCCAAAAGTTATTTTACAATTATTAACTTTTTCTTTTAAACATCCTAAATTAATTGCAATATATTGTCTATCAAAATAAAAATTATCTTCTTCATTTCTTATAAAAAATCTTTTTTCTTTGTCCCCAATATAAATTTTAACAGATATTTCACTACTATTTGAATTCCATTTTGGATTATTTATTATTAAATAATTTTCTGAATTTTCTTTTCCATCAAATTCTAATTCTAAAGACTGAGTTTTATCATTTACAATAATTGAATTTTCTGTCAATTTTATTTTATCATTTTCATTTTTCTGGACTACATTAAAATCAGCAATATTATATTCCAAATTATCATTATGTTTAATTTCTTGACTAATTTTTGTATTTTTTTCTACTATAGTTGTTTGTAATAATGCTTGATCCTTTTGTATTGGTGATAATTTTTCAAACTCTTCTCTATAAATAAATGTATCTAATAGATATCCTAATGATAAATAATTAGAATTTTCGTATATATTATAATTTTCTTTTTCACTAACTAAATTAAATCCATATGGAATCATACTGTTTGGAGTACCTCTATAATATTTTACACTTGAAAGTGAAAGCAAGGAAACTCTATCATCTAACCCATCTACTCTATGCTTTAATTTCATTTTGCTTAATCCCAATAAATTATAATAATTCTCTATATTTTTATAAATCAGGCTATAATAATACGTATTATTATATTCTTTATTATATAATAATAAAGAATAATTAGGAGTATCATCATCATTTTGTTCTACTCTATAAAAACCATTATCTTGTATTTCATCTTTTATTTTGTTATCTAATATATCGCTACTTGCAAAATTAAATATATTTGGTACTATAAGCGTTATAATACTTACTATACTTGAACATGTAACTAATCCAAGCATTGTATATTCTGCTACTTTTTCTCCATACTTTTTATTAATTTTGCTTATTATTATCAAAGCTACAATTGTTGCAATAAATAATGCTATGTTAACACTTATATTTGCTATTTTATATAATAATTGTTTTATATCGCTTGTACTATTAAATAAAATCATTATTACTGTTATCAAAACATATATTCCATAAATGATAAAAATATTTTTTATTTGAGATTTATCAATATTAATTATTTTAGGTAAATATTTTAATATAATAATTGTATTAATAATAGCTAAAACAAAAGACCATCTATTAGTTACATATGAAAAGCCATTAAAAACTTTTCCTACCAGTGGAACTAATAATCCACCAAAAATAAGTAATAATACTATTTTATATTTTGAATTTTCTTTATTTTTAAATAAGAATATATATGATATAAATGTAATTTCTCCAAGGCAAAGAACGCTCCACATATTTGCACTTTCAGCTTTATAGACTAAACTTGTAAATAAATCTTTATAATATGATAAGTTATATAAAAATAATGATTTTGTATAGCCTACGATATCTGATACATTTCGTGCATTATTAAAAAAGGCATAAATAACAGGTATTAAAACAATAGAAGATAACAAAATTCCTTCTAAATAAACTATAGCTAATTTAACATTTATTATAAAATCTTCTTTAAATTTTTTAGCTTTAATACTATAAATTAATTTAAAAATAACATAAAGAATAGCTATCAATGTAAGCATATATGCAAAATAAAAATTACTTATAAAAGATACTGCTACACTTATTATTAATACTTTTTTCTTACCTGATTCTTGATAAATTTCTATTCCAGCCAAAATTAAAGGTAAAAAAATTAATGAATTAATAAAATAAGAATGAGTTTTTAATGCATATATTGCAAAACCTGAAAAAGCATAACATAATCCACATATTATCGTATATATATCCTTTGTATTTTTATATTTAACTTTTATAAAATACATTATTGATAATCCGGCAAAATATAATCTTACAATACTTAATAAATTATAAGCTATAGTCTCATTTTTAAAAAATATCATAATTAAACTAAATGGATCTCCATATCCATAATAGTTTAAAGTTGTTAAAATATCAAAACCAGAACCGATTGAAAAATCAATCATCTTTATTGTTTTGAAATTAAATAAATTTTTTAGAATGTCTTGATAAAATTTTTTTAAATATACATATATACTAAAATGTTGTATAAATCCATCTCCAGCATAATTTATTAATGTTTTGTTTAATATAAAAATCAATAAAAATATAAATAAAGATATAAAAATAAAAAGTAAAGTATATCCGTAAATATATATTTTTACGTTTTTTAGGTACTTTTATAATTGAATTTTCTTTTGACACCAAGCTTTTTCCTCCAATACAACATTTATATCAATGCTTATTAAATTATTCTTTTATTAATTTATATATATCATAATTTTCAGTTTGTGCAAATATTTCATATCCAAAATATTTTGGAGATATACTTAAAGAAACATCTCTTGAAAAAATTATATAATTACAATTTGTTTCTTTACATTTTTGAGTAACATATTCTACATTTCCTGTTTTTAATTCTCTTAAAAGTATATTACCATCATAATTTATAGGCTGTCTACCATATTTTAATTCTATTTCAGGACTTATTTGTCTTATGTAAGAAACTAATGTTTCTGGAAGCATAACTTTTTTATAATCTGTATCATCTTGAACTATTAAATATGCAATAGTTTTTGCTTCATCTGGTAACTTATATAAGTTATTAGTAAATTTAAAATTATCTTTATTATAAACTAATTTTCCACTCGAAATAATGATTAAACAAATAGCTACAAATAGCAATATTTTCTGAGATTTTTTATTTCTCTCTTGAATTAATTTAACTGCTACATATGAAATTGCAAATCCAACTGGAAGTAACCAAAACATTCTCCAATAAATATTTATATTTATAAAAGGATTAACAATTTTATTAAACAAAGGATTTAAAATAAATAGCAATACTGCTATAGAATAATAGCCAAAAAAAGTTTTTATATTTTTATTTTCTTCTCTTAAAAAAACGTATATTAATGCAACAAAAAATAATGCCAGATACATTCCTGAACCTTTATATTCTTCATAACATCTTTTTATTATTTCAACACTTTCAGAAAACATTTTTAACTCCTTTTATTATTTGATTATTAAATACATAATCATATAAGTAATGCATGGCAAACAGCAAATACCTGATTTAATTATATAACTAATTTTCTTTTCCCTTATTGCAAATACTAAAGAAATTATACCTAATGTCATAGGAGCTAATGCTAATGACATTTGAGTTAATAAACAACTTGAAAGCATAGTTATAAATAGGAAAATCCATGCTATTTTATTTTCGTTATCTGAAATACAATCATAAAATATAAATAAAATTGCTGGTATCCAAATATTAGCTAACATAGCTTTTCCTTGCCATATTCTCATTAACAGAAATGAAAAATTTGATCTTATTGAATAATTTCCCCATATATAAAGTATACTTAATATTATCAAAAATAAATTTACTGATTTTATATCATTTTTAAATAGTTTACTACCAATTAATGCATATACAAAATAAGCAAGCATTATAAAAATTACTGGAAATATTGTGTGTGCAATAATAGCAGGATGTATATCTGTTAATTTAGAAATAATTGCTGTATAGATTGGAAATGGAGCTAAAACATATCTCACAGGAAATATTTCATATAAATACCCCTCAAGTGCGGTATATTCATATAAAGTATTAGTATGTATCATAGTTGTTGCAGTAGCAACATAAACAGAATCATCCTCATCTATATGTGCAAATATTAATAACGCAGATATTTGTATTAATACTATTAATACAACAAAAATTGTAGATACTGGTAATTTCTTTATATGTTCAAAATTTGATTTTAAAAAATCTTTTAAATTTTTTCTATTTATGTAAATAGCAGTTATTACTAAAATGCAAATTATACTACAAAAAACAAATATTACTGTAGTTAACTTGCAATACGTGTATATCATTGGAATTGAGATTAGTTGTAATACAGCAAATTGAATTACATATCCCATAAAGAAACAATATAAAATATTATTTTTTTCTTTTTTTATAAAATAACTAGGTATCATACCAAGTATTAATGGTATAATTATTAACCATATAATGCACTGTATTAATTTTAGCATTATGTCCTCCTATAAATATATTTTTAATGAATATATAATTTTTTTTGCTATATTTCTATATGAATTACATTTTATATTCTTTATTACTTTTCTTTTTCTTAATTCTCTTTTATATTCTTGTAATTCTTGTCCTTCAATTATTTTCATACTTTCACAAACTGCTGTTGAAATATATTCTTTACATATATTTTTAGCTTTTTTAGAAATATTTTTAATATTGTCTATCTCTTTTAAAATATTATCATAATATTCTAATTTATCATAAACTCTTTTTATCTTTTTTTTATAATCTTTATCTGTCATAATACTATTTTCTCTAATTATATAATTATAACATAAAGTGTTAATTATAACTACCTTTTTAGCTTTTAATAAAACTATTAACATAATTCCAAAATCTTCATGATATTTACCTTTTGAAAATTTGAAATCATTTTTTTTCCAAAAATCAAGTCTCACACAATAGGAACATACTGTCTCTATACAAATTCTTTTTTCTCTTAAATAGATAAATGCTTCTTGTCCACTTATTACTTTATAATCAAATTTTTCTTTAGACAACATATTATAACTTGAATCATTAGACTTAATTGATACTCTAATTAAATCAACTTTTTCATTTTCATTAATTGCTTTGTTAAGTTCTTCTAAATAATTACTATCAATAAAATCATCTGAATCCAAAAAAACTAAATACTCACCTTTTGCATATTTTATTCCAAAATTTCTAGCGTCTGAAAGTCCACCATTTTTCTTTATAAAAGATTTAAAAATATTTGGATATAACTTAACAAATTTATCTATTATTTCTTGAGAATTATCAAGTGTTCCATCATTTATAATAATAGCCTCGAAATTTTTATATGTTTGATTAACCACACTTTCTAAGCATTTTGAAATATATTTTTCAACATTATATACTGGAATTATAATACTAAATTTCATTTTTAACCTTTCCTTAAAACTTTATCTATTGGGAATTCATTCATTTCAAATATAGTTTTATATGGATAAACTCCATTTGAATTCATTAAGATATATAAAACAAAATAATAAAAAACATACCATGAAATAATTATAAATAATTGACATTTTTTATTATTTAAAATTCTATATATAAAATTTATTATCTTATAAAAAAATAAATTATTTTTTATAGTTGGAAATTTAATATCAAATTTAATATCTGTAGGCAATTTAACAATTGCAGATATTAATATTATTTGGAAAATTCCAAAATAAAGAGCCATTCTATCAGAATATTCTATAAAACACCCCGCAAATTGTGCTGGTATTTGTAAAAAGACAATTCTTATAAAAATTTCATTTCTAATATCTGATTGTAATAATTTTTTTCTATAAAACCAAATAAATAATAATACTGGTAAAATATACAATAAAAATGAAATATTAAAATTAACATCAAAAACTGAATATGCTCCAAAAATTACTAACTTTCTATTTATATATACTACTAATTTAAGAAAAGGGTATATAAATAATGGTGAAATAAATACCATTAAATAAAAAAATCTACTTATTTTTTTTGAATCCAATTTAAATGTTAGTAAATATAAAAATATCATTACATATGCGGTTTTATGATATAATCCTGCTACTATAACCCAAAATAAATACTTCCAGAATTTTTTTTCAAATAAGTATCTAGATGCAAATAATATTATTGCAACAGCTATCATCTGTCTAAATGGATTAAAAAACACTAAATAATAAGTTAAATAAAAAATAAGTAAAGCAAGAGTTATTGAAATTTTATCTTCATAATATCTTATTCCTTCAAAAATAAAGAATATAAAAACTATAGAATGTAACCAAAACATACCTACAAAATTACCACTTAACAAATATGCTAAAGAAGAAATAGCAAAAAATAATGGTTCTTTTGAATAATTAATAATTATCCCATTAATTGAAATTGGCTTAGGAAGCATAGAATAACTACGTATATAATCATAATAATCATAACCAACTCCATATCTTAAAGTGGCAAGTAAAATCGGTGGAATTAATATTCCAATAATTAATAAAATCTTTTTTATAATACTTAACGTTTCTTGTTTTTTTTCATATATTTTACAGAATAACAGTGATATTAAAAATGTAGTTCCATAAATTACAGTTGTATATATCATTTTTATCTCCTATATTTTTTAAATTTAAATATAATATAAATACTTTTTAAAATCTTTTTACCTATTTTTTCTAATCCAATTTCTCAAATATTGTAAAAATCTTAATAATAAAATTTTTTTCTTTTTAATTAATTTAATACAAATTTTTTGATGTTTCGGAAGATTTTCAATAACTTCATTTTCATATAAATTTGGATAACGTTTTTCACATTCTTCAATATGTTTTTTTATTTCAATAGTTTTATCTCTTCTTTCCATTAAAGTCATTGTACTAGAATATAAAAATTCTACTATAAATATAGCTTCTACCTCATATGGAAATTTTTGTTTTAGCTTACTTTCAACAAAATTAAAAGCATTATTTGCATTTTCGTAATTTATTATTTTAATGTTATTCATTATTGATTCATTGTTTTTTACATAAAAATATAATGGTTCTTTTAAATAATAAATTTCTTCGCATACTGATATAGCAATTTTATTAAATGGCATATCCTCATTTCTTTTAAAATTTGGAAATTTAATATTATTTTTTCTAATATTATCTAATAAATATACTTTTCCTAGTGTAGTTCCTGTTGTATAAATTAAAGCATCTCTTTTTGAAATATTACCAGAAATATTTTTTGATACTGTTTTTTTATAATACTCATTTTTATTTGATTTATAATAATAATCATATAATACACAATCACAATTATTATTTTCATTTAAAACATTATGTATTTTTTCAAGAGCTGTAGTTTCTAAATAATCATCTGCATCTACAAATAAAACAAATTCACCTATTGCATTTTTTAACCCAACATTTCTTGTTTCTCCTGGTCCTAAATTTGTGTTATTTTTAAACAACTTTATGTCTAATTTAGAATTTTTTCTATATTCCAATAATTTTTCATAAGAATCATCCTTTGAACAATCATCTATTATTACTAATTCAAAATCATTAAACGTTTGATTTTCAAAATTTTCTAAAGATTTATTCATAAATTTAAAACTATTGTAACATGGTATAATAATCGAAAATTTTGGCATATTTCTTGTCCCTTCTATACTCTTTTATCTAATAACGCTTTTTCAATTCCAACTAAAGTACCTATTCCATAACTTAAATGTAAAATAAATATAATAAATGGAATTAATAAATATAATAACTTAAATCCTTCATTTTTTATTGATAAAATTAAATTTAATATATTAAACAAAATATATAAAATAGATATTAAAATTAGAAATACTGGTGTAACAGAAAATGCCATTATTATACTAAATATAAGTCCAATTACAAAAAGCATAGGTATAAAATGATAAACAGAAAAGCATTTTGGACAGTATTTTAGAGTTATTCCTATCCATTTTCCATTTTCAAATTTTTGTTTAATCATACCAAATAATGTATTTCTAGCATGATGATATGAAATAATATTAGGAGATAACAAAAATTTATAACCTTTTTGTCTCATTCTATAATGCATCTCATTATCTTCCGTCCTTGCTAATTTCTCATTATATTTTCCAACATCATCAAAGACTTTTTTTCTGTACATTGCATGTGCTAACGTATTTACATATTCTCTTTTTTCTTGCCTTCTATATTTTGCTATTCCACTTCCAAATAACGATTTTTCAGCCAATAATAAAGTGTTTTGCCAAGAATTATTTTGGTCACAAACACTAACTCTGTGACCACCAACAATATTTTCTCCTTTTTGTAATTCTTCTACATTTTGTTTTATAAAATCTTTTTCAAATGTCGAATGAGCATCAACCCTAAGTATTGCTTCACCTGTTGTTTTCTCTAAAGCAACATTCCATCCACAAGGCAAAGTTTTTTTCAAATTATCTAATATATATATATTATAAAAATCAGCATTTTTATTTTTAAATTCTATCATTTTTGTTTTTGTTAAATCATCTGATTTACTATCAACTAAAATAACTTCAATTTTTTTATGATCATAATTCTGTTTTTTTAAACAATCTAAACAATTATCTATATATTTTTCAGAATTATAAGCTACTATTATAAAACTTACTATCATAATTTTTATTAGAAAACTAATTTTCTCCTTTCGTACAACATTATTTAATTACTGATATAATAGTATTTAAGCATATTTTCAAATCTCCAAATAAAGTAAAATTATCTATATATTCTAAATTCTTTTTCATTTTCTGAGGAAGAACTTTTTGTAAATATGCTTCATCAATAGTTAATCCTTTTCTCGTTTCTTCTTCTATAACTTTATCTTCATCTTTAAATTCTATACTTGCTGTAGAAGTTATACCAGCTGGCATTAACAAAGTAACTTTCATTTCATCTGTATACATATCAACATATTTTTGTACTTCTGGTCTTACACCCACAAAACTCATATCTCCAAATAACACATTAATTAATTGAGGTATTTCATCAATTCTATATTTTCTTATTTTTTTACCTATTTTTGTAATTCTATCATCAGCTTTTGTAGTAACCAAGGATCCTTTTTTATCTGCATCTTGTATCATTGTTCTAAACTTATAAATTTTAAACTTTTTTCCATATGTTGTAATTCTTTCTTGTCTATAAAACACAGGTCCTGTGGAATCTATTTTTATTAATACTGAAATTATTAATATTATTGGTGATAAAATAATCAACAATATCAAAGAAAATAATATATCAAAAAACCTTTTAAAAAATAAACTAATTTTCTTATTACTAAGTTTTTTATAAGCATTTTCCGTATAAATATTTTTTATATTTTCAGGAACATCTTCCCACTTTTTTAAAAACATATTATTCTCCTACAATTTCAAGGAAATTTTTAATTATATAATCAACCTCTTCATTTGTTAATTTACTATATAAAGGTAATGTGATTGCATTTACATAGTAATTATATGAATTAGGATAATCTTCAATTTTAAATCCTAAATTCTTATACGCTGTTAATAATGGCAATGGTTTATAATGTACATTTGTAGCAATACCTTTTTCAGCCATTTTTATAATTATATTATTTCTTTCTTCTAATGTTATTCCATCTATTCTTGTTATATATAGATGACCAGAAGACTTAGAATTATTTATTTCATGATTTAAAAATTTTATCTTAGTATTCTTAAATGCATTATTATATCTTCTTATAATTTCATGTCTTCTATTTAACATATCTTCATACCTATCTAATTGAGCAAGTCCTATTGCTGCTTGTATATCTGTCATATTGCATTTATAAGCTGGTTCAATTATATCGTATTCCCAAGAACCTAATCTTGTTTTTGATAATGCATCTTTAGTTTGACCATGTAAAGAAAGTATTTGATATTTTTTATATAATTCTTCATTATCAATTCCATCTTTACTTTTCCATGTTACTGCTCCTCCTTCTGCAGTTGTTAAATTTTTTACTGCATGAAATGAAAAACAAGTAAAATCAGCTATCTCCCCTGCTTTTTTCTTATTTTTGATTGCTCCAAAGCCATGGGAAGAGTCAGACATAACTATTATTCTTCCAAATTTAGACTGGATATCATTTTTTGCTTTGAAAATATTTTTTTTGCTTTCAACTATTTCAAATATTTTATCATAATCGCAAATTATACCTGCTATATCAACAGGAATAATAACTTTAGTTTTTTCTGTAATTGCTTCTGCTAACTTTTGATAATCCATTTCTAAATTATCTTTTTGTATATCTACCATTACAGGAGTAGCTCCTACATGACAAATTACACTACAAGTAGCTGTATAGGTATAAGATGGAACAATTACTTCATCACCATATCCAACACCTAAAACTCTTAAAGTCATTTCCATACTTGAAGTAGAGGAAGCTAAGCATACAGATTTATTTGTATTACAATATTTTGCAATTCTTTTTTCAAACTCTTTTGTTTTAGGTCCTGTAGTAATCCAACCTGATTTTAAAGAATCAGCTACTTCTTCAATTTCTTTTTCTGATATATCTGGGGGTGAAAATGGTATATTCATTCTAACAGCTTCCTTCCTATTAATATCATTTTAATTATTAACTATACTTTGTTTTGATTAATTATAATTTTGTTTTTTAATTTTTATTTATATTTATTAACTTAATTATTTATAATACTATTATCATTTTTTTCAGTTTCATGATATGTTGGAACAATATCTTTTAACATTATTTTTACATCTTCTAAATTAGTATTTTCTTTATCTAATAAAATATTGCATTTATCTAATTTTTGTTTTATTTCTTCCATAGTAATATTTAATGGTTCTGCAACAAATATTTTATTATGTGCAGTTTTCTGCAATCCTTCTTCTCCCATTAAAAGTTCTTCATATAACTTTTCTCCAGGTCTTAAACCTGTTATTTCGATTTGTATATCTTCATTAGGAGTTAATCCTGATAATTTTATTAAACTTACTGCTAAATCATATATTTTTACAGGTTCTCCCATATCTAAAACAAATATTTCTCCTCCGTTTAGCATATGTCATTGCTTGAAGAACAAGTTCAACGGCTTCTGGAATTGTCATAAAAAATCTAGTTATCTCCTTATGTGTAACAGTTACAGGTCCACCCTCTGAAATTTGTTTTTTAAATAATGGAACAACTGAACCATTACTACCTAAAACATTTCCAAATCTTACAGCAGCAAATTCGGTTTCACTTACTTTATTTTTAGCTTGTACAATCATTTCACATATTCTTTTTGTTGCTCCCATAATATTAGTAGGATTTACAGCTTTATCAGTAGAAATTAAAATAAATCTTTTTACATTATATTCATCACAAGCGTTTACAACATTATAAGTACCAAAAACATTATTTTTTATTGCCTCTATTGGACTTTTCTCCATTAAAGGAACATGTTTATGAGCTGCTGCATGAAAAACTAAATATGGTTTATATTTTTCAAATATTTCTTTTAATCTTTTCTTATCTCTTACACTACCTATTACAGCTTCAATTTTTAATTTTGGATATTTGGATTTTAGTTCAATCTCTATATCATATAAATTGTTTTCATAAATATCTAACATTATAAGTTTTTCTGGCTTGTATTTTATAATTTGTCTACAAAGTTCTGAACCTATTGAACCACCTGCACCTGTTACTAAAACAACTTTTTGTTTAATTAAAAATTCAATATTTTCATTATCTAATTTTATTGGATCTCTTCCAAGAATATCTTCTATTTCAACATCTCTTAAACTATCAAATAATTTTTTGTTTTTTATAATTTCCTTCATTCCAGGAAGTATTCTAACTTTTGCATTTGTAGATTGACATATTTTTAAAATTTGTTTTTTATTTTCATTATCAATATTTGCAATTGAAAAAAAGATTAAATCAACATTATTTTTTTCACATATATCAGCAATATTATTTCTATTACCAATAATCTTAACTCCAGAAATTGTATATCCTAATCTTTTTTTGTTATCATCTATAATTCCAATTATATTATAAGATTCTGCCATATTTGTATGTATAGTTTTTATAATTTCATGAGCTGCATTTCCCGCTCCTATTATAAGTAAATTTTTCGCAGTATCTTCTGTTTTTGTTATAACACCTCTATTTACTACATCAAAAACCAAAATATGTCTTATTATTATTCTATATGAAACAATCATTATTCCAATAAAAATTCCAGCAAGAATATTTAACTTAGGAGTTGCTATTCCAATATCAAGTACATATTTTATTATTGATACAATAATAGAAGATAATAAGCATAATACGATATAACTAATATAGTCTTTACCTTCTTCATATCTAATTATATTATTGTACTTTCTAAAAATATGAAATACTAATTGATATACTAGAATCGAAACAACAACTGTTTTAACTAATCTAGTAAAATAATATGAATCTAAAAAGAATCCGATTAGTTTCAGAAATTAAAATTGCACCTATATAATAAGCTATTATTATACAAAGTATATCCATTATTATTAATATTATATTCCTATATTTACTTAATTTTTTTATACTTTCCAATTTTAAAACCTCTATTTATAATACTTTCGTTATTCTATCATTATATATCTTTTTTTTCAAGTAAAACTTAGATAAAAGATAATAAAACAGACAAAGTTAACAACTTAAATTTTACTTTGTCCGTTTTAAATAAAATTATATTTTAAATTTAATTTTTTTATCATTTATAGTTATTTTTTATTTTGTTTTTTTTCATAAATACATAGTCTCATTTCTTCATTAAATTCAACTAAATCATAATTTTCTTCGATTATATCACTATCTGATTTATATTTGAAAAATAAATAAATTGTATCATAATTTAGTAAATCTTCATCTGTTATATCAATATCTTCCACAATTTCTCCATTTTTTAAAAATTGTACCATATTTTCTGTTCCATAACCAACAACTGCATTTTGAGGTAATTCATATCCTCTTTTTTCAAAGTAATATGTCAAATAAGCTCTTCCAAAAACAGATACTATAACACTATTCTCTTTATATGCTTTACCGAGTAGTAGCAAGTTCATATGATATTTCTCTAAAAGGTTGTAATGATGTAGCAGTTTCTAAATGTATCTTTCTATAATTTTTATATGCAATTGCTACAATAACCAAAAACATTATAAATATTATTAATGGTATAGCTATTTTCATAATACTTAATAATTTCTTGCTTATTTTTTCTTCATTAATATAGTCTTTAATATGTAAAATTTCTGATAAAGAAATAGCTGATATAATAAATACATGTGGTAAAATTACAAAAAAATAACGTTCTACCCATAAAGAACCATTTGGATTTATATATTTACTATATATAAATGTTGATAATAATATCCATGTAATACTACCTATAAGAATAAAGATATTTTTAAATTTATTCATGTCTTTTTTTATAATAGCTATCACTAAAATAATAAGTGAAACTAAAAACGATAATGCATATATTAAATTACGACTTACTAGAAAAGCCATTACAACAAAAAAAGATTTTATTGTAGGTATTTCTCCCCAATATTGCGTAAAATCAGTTGAATGTGTTTTCATTAGTAGAATAAACCAAGGTAAAAACACAATTCCTAAAATAAAATAATTAAAAATAAATGATATTGAAACTTTTTTTCTTAACCAGAAAAAAGCATCAACAAAAAAATAAAAAACAATTATTAAACATCCAAACCAATGTGTATATGCAAGTAAAATTAGCGATAGTGTATATAAAATATTATTTTTTATATTATTAGGTTCTTGCAATTTACATATAAAACTATATAAGGCTAATGAAGAAAAACAAAATAAAAGTGCATAAGGTCTTAATTCAAAAGCACCATAATAAATCAATATATATGAAGTTGCCGCTATACAAAGACTTATAAAACCTAAATCCTCATTTCCAGATATTTTTTTACCAATTTTATTTATTATATAAATACCAGCAATAACTGCTATAAAATTAGGAAATAGTAACCATAATTCTCCATAAGGCACAATATGATATATTGGAAACATTATTAAATAATATAAAGGTAAATTGTAACCTTTATCTAATAAATCTGATAACATCTCTTTAATATTTGATTTCTCTAAAAATTTAATTGTCCAATCTAATTCGTCACCCCAAAAAGATTCTTTAGAGGCATATAAACACATTATCAAAAACATTATACACAATATTATAACACTAGTTAGTTTATAAATATTTTTCTTTTTTGAATCCTCCATTTAATTTTCTCCCACTTTATTTTTAACCTTAAACATAACAAATTGAATTCCATATTTGATAATATAAAATCACATCAAATCAAAAATTAATTTTTTTCATACTATATTTCAATTAAAGTTTGATCTAATAATTTATTTAATGGTGGAATATCAACAAATAATAATATAACAAAAAGCATAATAAATAATATTACAAACACTAATAACTTTTTCTCTTTATATAATTTTTCTGGTTTTTGTACAGCTGAATCTGGATTAAAACTTATGTATAAATAATAACAAAATAATAAACATAAAAATGGAATACATATTACCAATTCAATTTTATATTTAATAAGGAATGTACCACATAAGAAAATAGATATTAATGCATAAAAAACAGATGATACTAAAAGAGAACGTTCTGTATATATAGCAAATGATTTTCTATATAATGAGGCTTGTTTTGGATCATTAATCATTCTATATTCTGAAAATCTTTTCATTGCCATTAAAAATGCACCACACATCCAATATCCTCCCATAATACTTGCAGGAGGAATATATTTATCTGTAATTATAAACCAGCCTAAAAGTAATCTTAATAGATTATTTATAGACTCTGTTAGTACATCTAAAAAAGCAATATCTTTTGTTCTAATAGGTTTCACATTATATAATATTCCCATAATTAACAAGGTTAAATCAACTATAAAAAACGGTACAGATATAAAATATGCACATAGTAAACCTAAAAGTGCTAAGGCAACATATTCAATATAAATTATTTTTTTATTCATATTTTCTGTAACCATAGGTCTATTCTTTTTCGTTGGATGGTATTTGTCAAATTCAGCATCTAAATATTCATTTATTACATAATTAGCAGATGCTATAAAACAAGTACCCAAAAACCCAATTACAACACGAATTATAAGGTTAATATCAAAGGCTACATTTTTTACTAAAAAAATCGCAATAACAATTCCTGGAATAATAAATAATTGTTTTATCCAATGATCAGGTCTTGCAATTTTTATATATGGATTTTTCATTTGAATTCTTCTCCTAATTTAAATATTTATTACTTTGTAAGCTCTCATATAAACAACTTTGTTAATTATATATTATTTGATTTTTTTCGTCAATAAATAAGTTTCAAAATAGCCTCATAATTTCTTTTACAATTTTCCTTATCATTATATTCAAAAAAAGAATTAATTTTTTTTAAATAATCATCTTCTATTTTATAATTATTAGATATATATTCAATTATTTTATCAACAACTTGATCTTCTTTTTCAAAAACTGGTCCAAACCCATCTCTTTCATAACTAAAATATCCTTCACTATATTGTTGCTCTCTAAATTCTCTTTTATCAAATTGATAATAAATTATTGGTTTTCTCATATATGCAAAATCCATACATACACTTGAAAAATCTGAAATCATAAGTGATGATTCAACTAATAATTTTTGGATATCAATATCTTTATTAAGAACCATTTTAACATTAGGGCTTTTACTTTTAAAATGTGAAATAAATTTCTGCATATTTAAATGTGGATAAAAATATAATACTATATCGTTTTTTTCTAAATAACTAATTAATTTTTTATTATTTATTAAAGAAAAATATGTTTTAAAATAAAGTGTCTCTGTAAATTCTATACTTTTATTTAAAGCATTAACTTCTCTTCCAATCCAATTTCTCCAAGTTGGCATCAAAAGAATCTGTTTTCTATTATTTTTTCCTCTTTCTAACCCATCATACCTTGCAAGACCTGTATAAACTACTTTTTCTTCAGGATAACCAAAATTATCTTTTATAAATTCATATTCTTTTTTTGCACCGCAAATAAATAATGAAAATTTACAATTTTCATTATATAACCATTTCAGATCATTTTCAGTTATTCCATGTTGCAAAAACACTCTTTTATTTTTCCAAAATCCAAAAACCTGTAAAAAATAAAACAATGGTGCGTTTGGATTTCCAGCTTTTTGAGAACTTATATTCAAATCTGCAGCTAAATAATATATCCAATGTTTAAAGCTATAATATTGTATTATATTACCATATTGTTCTATCTTTTTATAATCACTACCTTTTTTATCAATTGCATAATAGCAGAAGCATTCTGGATGATTTAATTTTATGTATTTATATAAATGATAACCATTATCTCTAGCAGTATCTGGTGATTCACATATAAGCCATAAAGGTCTATGTTTTATCTTATTAATTAATTTGAATATTAAAGCAAATGGAAGTGCAAAAACAAATACAAATATTGATAAGATATCTTTTAATTTCACATATTTCCAACTATCTTTTATTTTTTCTAATACTTTCATTTATTATCCTATCTTATTATATTTAGGCTTTTAGTAAGTAAGGTTATGCCCATAAACCATTTAATGATAATTTTTTCTATTTTTATATTTTTTCTAATATAATTAGTAATTATCAACTATATAATCATATAATGTTTTAATATTTTTATCAGTATTTTCAATGCATTTATTTTACAACACTTGTGATATTTTATCACTATATTATTCTTTTTTCAACAAATTAAATAAAAATATTAACCACAGTAAAATTATTTTTTAAGAAATATATTCAGTTTATATTACAACACAATTTTCGCAAAATATGTTTGTTTTTTTAGTTTTTATAATACTATAAAAAAGTATTAATAGATAAAACAATCTATTAATACTTTCAAATAACATAATTTTTATTTCATCAGATATTCAGGATGTGCTAAATACCAATCAATTGTTTTTACTATACCATCTTTAAACATTGTTTTAGGTTCCCAACCAAATTCGGTTTTTAATTTTGTAGGATCAATAGCATATCTATAATCATGACCTTTTCTATCTTCAACAAAAGAAATTAAACTTTCTGGTTTATTTAATCTTTCCAAAATTAATTTTACAATTTCTATATTTCTTTTTTCATTGTGTCCACCAATATTATATCGTTGACCCTTTTTACCTTTATGTAAAATTATATCAATTGCTTCACAATGATCTTCAACATATAACCAATCTCTAATATTTAATCCTTCTCCATAAACAGGAAGTTTTTTATCCTGAAGAGCAAGAGAAATCATATGTGGTATTAGTTTTTCATGATGTTGATATGGTCCATAATTATTAGAACAATTTGTTACATTAACATTCATTTTATAAGTTTCAGCATATGCGAATGCTATTAAATCTGAT
>CANQEK010000002.1 GCA_947594985.1 uncultured Clostridia bacterium | reverse complement strand
CAAATTAAATATTTATGGTGGTTCAAATTATACTTCTACTACATCAAATGCTACTACAGGAACAGCAACTATTAATCTTGAAAGAGGAATGGTAGGCTCAGTATATGGTGGTGGTAAAGGATACGGAACATATGTAGAAACATCATATATTTATCAAAAATCAACAACTGTAGATTATATTTATGGTGGTGCTTATGGAGATACAAGTTCTTCTACTGATAAAATAGCTACTGTAAAGACTTCAAATGTAATATTACAAGGATTCCCAGTAGTTAAAGGAATATATGGTGGAGGATATTATAGACAATTAGTTGAAACATCAAATGTAACTATTGAAAATGGAATGTATTATGAAGTTTATGGTGGAGGAATTGGATATAGCGATAAAGCTGTTGCAAAAGTTGGAAATTCAAATGTAACATTGAAACAATCTGGTGTAACTAATATATATGGCGGAGGAAATAAATTTTCAGAAGTAACAACTTCAAATGTTGAATTAGAGCCAGGTGGATTCTTAATTCCAAATAATGAATTGCCAAACTCAGCTATATATGGTGGTGGAAATGGTAATTTCGCAAATGTAGGAACAGCTAATGTAACTTCTAATCTTGAAAGTTTAGATAATAGTATATATGGTGGTTCATATTACAATGTTGAAAATGGTAATTCAGGAGGATATGTAGGAGCTACAAATGTAATACTAGAACAAGGTAGATATAATAAAGTTTATGGTGGAGGTTATAGAACTAATACAGGAAATGCAAATGTTATATTAAGAGGAAATTCAGATGTAACTACTATTTATGGTGGTAGTGAGAGAATTGGTGATAACGAAAAAACCACAGAAAACAAAGACGGAGGTCATTTTTATGAAACAATTTAACCAAAAATTCTACAATTAACCTAATAGGAACAACTAAAATAAGAAATGAAATATTTGGTGGTGGATATAAATCACCAATAGGAACACCTGATGAAAGAGGAACAGTTACAATCAACGTATTAGGAGGACTTGTAGAAGGAGAAATTAATAGTGTAGGAAAAACTACAGGTGGTAATATTAATGGTGGTTCTAAAGAAGCTATTTCATATGCTGATATTAATATAAATATTGGAAAAGATGCAGTAAGCTCTAAAGTTCAAGAAGAACAAGCTGGAAATGTTCATATAAAAGGAAATGTATATGGTTCTGGTTCATCAAGATTATCAGTAAATGCAGATTATGGTATTAACTATGATTATAAAACTATAAGTCTTTATGGAAATGTTAATATTAATGTAAATGGAAATGAACATGAAGATATTGATATTGAAGGAAGTATATTTGGTGCTGGAAATGCAGCAACATATGATGGAAGAAGTGAAGTAGAAAATGAAGGAAATGCAATTGTTAATTTAGATAATTATGGTACTTCTACAAATATAAAACGATTGACTTCTGTTCAAAGATCAACAAAAGTTAATATTAATAATTCAAATATCGAGTTATTAGGAATAGATATTCCAGATAATGTATATAACACTAGAACAAGTTATACATTTAGTAGAATTGATAGTTTAACATCTTACAATAATACAATATTACATTTAAGAAGAGGATTTAATATCGTAAAAGAATATAACAGCTTGAAAGGATTTGATTCAAGTGGAAATGGAATTCTAGCTCAAGTAGATATTACAGAGAATGGAGAAGTAACAAAGAATGTTGATAATAGAATATTTGTTTTACAAGGTATTAACTTAGTAGTAGCTAAAGAGGAAATTTCTACTACAACATATGACACTCCAATAGATATATGGGGAAATGTAAACGGTATGACATATTTTGGAATGTACAACTTTAGATTTGATGGAAACAATATAAAATATGGATATGGTATGTTTGATCCAGAATATACTGGAGGAGCACAAGATGAAGTATTCTTTAGTAGTTCATATGTTGAAGGTAAGCATAAAGCAAATCATGATAAAACTAAAGATGGTTTCTATACTAATGGTGGAACAGTTGGTGAAGATGGAAGTGTTACTGATGTTAAGAAAAAATATATAGATATTGCCGAATATGGATTATATCAAGATTGGATTATTGGTGAGGAAAGACAGAATTTTCCTATAACATTAATTGCATCAAACTATTCTTATGGAAATACTGAAGAATTGCAATTAAGATATGAAGGATATCAACCAAATACTACATTTGCAATTTCAAGAGTTAACTTAAACGTAAGCGGTGCAAATCTTATTTCACCAACAGAATTACAAAATCTTTTAGTTAATTCTGACCAAGCAGATATGGTAGAAATTGCACATAGTAATTTTGCATTGACAATGGAATCTTCAATAGATGGTTGGGCAAAAACAGCAACAACAGGAATTTATACAAAAAATAATGGTGTTTGTGAAACAACTGGTACTTATCAAACTGATAATGATAAAGATAAAAAACCTTCTTTCATATTTAAATTACATAACTTAGTTCCAATTACAAACAGAATTGAGATAGGTACAGTTAACTTAGAGGTAGTTGCAAGATCAACAACAGTTGATGAAAGTGGTTCTTCAGGAAAAATTGTTATTCTAGTAATAAATATTAACTTAAGAACAATGGTTGAAGAGGAAACTAACTCATATAATCCTAAATTTACAGATAATGCATCAAAAGAACTATACTATACTAATGATGCTAAAGTTGATATATCATATAAATTCTTTAAAACAGGATATACAAGATCTGGTACAGATTATAGAGCAATATCTTCAAATAAAAAATTACCAAGTGGAACTAAGATTACAATGCTAGACAAAATATTAAATAGAGTTTATTACTTACAAATTACAAGTTCTACAGAAAATACTGGACGTTATAAGAAAGTATCATCAGGAAATTCTACTACTACAAGTACATTTTCAAGAGCAACGAGTTATGATGATGGTTCAACAAGATACTTATATAGATTATCGGAATTTACTGAAATGGGTTGCTCAGATGGAATGTCGTGGTATAGAGATGATGTATTCTCGGAAAAATACTATAATGTAGAAGCAGATTATAACTATGAGGATTTTGAAATATCTATTGATTTTATTAATTCTAATATTACACAGGATTGGCCAGATACACAGGTATATTTAGAATTAAGAGATTCAAAAAATAAAATAAGATATGACCAACATCAAAGAGAAGATGATGCAACATTAAAACAAGATCCAAATCTAACAGACCCTACAATAAGATTTAACTTATATGCAAATAAAAATGCGATTATAGATGAAGATATTATAATGACTGAAAATTCAGAGCAGTTAAATGGTCAAACATTTTCATTAGTTGAAGAATTAGATATTAATTGCAACTTTAATGGTACATTTAAAGAACAAACTAAGACAGTTAGAGAAGTTGTAGATGAAGTGGAAACAGATGTTGATAAAAATATTACAGATTCAAAATATCATGCAAGAAAGGCCGGTTTTGGTATTGAAGTAACTGATGAGGCTGGAAGTAGAGTTGATCCATCAATACTTTCAGGTAGAATTTCTTTAATAGTTGATGGAACTGATGAGTATTTACCTGATGCAAATGGCGTTATAAGATTTAAACTTGCTGATACTTATTCAAAGCTTGAAAAACCAATGAAACTACATATTTCTAAAGGAGACTTAGAAACTGGAACTTATAGAATAAAACTATACTTCTTTGCAGCAGATGATGGTAAATACTTTGGATTAGCAACAGATTCTGATAAAGATATGGTAGAATTCAATGTAACCGTTGTTTCTAGTAGCTTAGGATTTAGAATACGTACTGATGATGAAAACAGAATATTCTATAAAGATACTTTAGAAGATATACAAGATGAAAAGAGCAAAATTTTGAATATGAAAGTAGAATTTACAGAAATAATTCCAGATGCAAAAATTACAGCAACTTTATACAAGAGAAAACCAACATTAGAAGTTACAAATACAGGTCCAAATAATGAAATATTAGATGCTACTTATAACACTGTAGAATATGAACTAATTGACTATAGAAATTGCTTCACAAATCAATTACAGGGTAATAATAAAGAATATATTGTAGATAATGATTTAACAGATTTACAGAAACAAACAGTAATTGTTGAAGATAAATTGACCGGTATACAAAGCGAGGAAGAAGTATATTCAATAGATTTTGATTCAGCTTTAAAAGAGGGAATTGAAACTGGAGAATATAAATTAGAATTAAAGATGTATTCAGGTGATCTTTGTGTAGAAACAGTTCATAAAACCTTTGTTGTTATAGAGTAATAAAATTCTAGTTATAGTTGTAGTCTTAAATGACTACAACTATAACCTTAATAATTAATATAGGAGTGAAAAATGAAAAAAGATAAAAAGAAAATCAATAAATTTAAAGTGATAATATTTATTTTAATTGTATTTTTATTTTTTACAATAACTGTTTTTGGTAGATACATATATAATAATATACGAGATAGATATTTAGCTTCAAAATCATTTTATTTTACTAGTAATCTCTTAACTACAAATAGTAAAGAAGAATATAGATATTCTAATTGGGGAGGTAGTGGAGATACTGAAATTCCTATAGAATTATATAGTTATGATAATGAATTATTAAGAATGGAATATGATTTAAGTTACAATATAACTTGTGAAGTAATAAAAGGAAAAGATAAAGGAATAACTTGTTTTGTGGATCAAAAAGGTTTTACAGCACAAGATGGAATTATAGCGGTTGAAAATGGAAATAAATCTGTTCATAGAATTATTGTTGTACCACCAACTTCTGGATTAGATATAGATGATCAAGTTTCAATAAAAGTTACTGCAACAACTGATGATGTTTATTCAAAAACAATTTCGGCAACTTTTACTTTTGTTATTACAGCACAAGAAGCTGAATATGAAATAGAAGATGTTGCTGGAGATAGCTCTTTAACATTACTTCTTAGAAATGCAACTGCTTCTGGTTCTGATATAACTTTGGAGTTTGATCCAAAGGTAATTAGGTTAGACATGAATGATGAAATATATGTTACTAATGAAAGTATTGAAACTGAAACTATTTCTGAAGAAATGACTGTAAATGGAGAAACATTTACAAATACAGCAAAATTTGTTAAAAAAATTACTTTTAAACTTAATGCGGAATCATCAAGAAATATAATTTTTTATAAAATGGATCCTAAACAAGATTATACATATCCAAATGGACATACCGAAAGTGTTATAAAATGTACTCGTACACAAAGTTAGAAAATATAATATAAATTATATAAACTTTTGTAACATAAATGATATAGACTTTTCTATTAAGTTGTGATATAAATATATTAAAAGAGAAAAATGGGGGTGAACTAAGTGGAAAGTCAAAAAGAAAATAAACGAAAATTAAACAAGAAAAATATAAGCATATTATGTGTTGCTATTCTCCTAATAATTGTGGCTATTATAGCAGTTATTTTTACTGTAAAATATTTTAGAAATAAACCAAAAGAAGTTGCATTAGATGAAAATACTGAACCAAGTATATTATTACCAGATACTACTTATAGTGATATGCCAGTAAAGGATATTAATATGACATTTTTAAAAGATAATAATGAAACTATGATTTCAATGGTTATTGATAACACAACACAAACTCATATACAAAATGAAAGTTTAAATGCTATATTATTAGATGAAAAAGGAGAAGTCCTTAGTAAAATGAGTACTTATATAAACGATTTGCCTGTTGGTGAAAGTTATAGTATAAGTGTTATTCAAAAAGGTGATTTAACAGCAACAAAATCAATACAATTACAAAAATAATTTACAAAAGTTAAAATGAAAGGATTATTTTAAATTATGAGAAGTAAGTTAGGAAATGTTTTCTTATTTATTTATGCAATTATTGCAATAACAGTTACATTCTTGTTATTATCATATAATCAATATATGTGTAGTGAAGTAGGTGGCTACACATTATATATTGTTAAAGATGAATCTTTAGAACCTGATTATGTAGAAGGAGATTTATTATTAATAAAACAATCTACAGATGCAGGTGTTGAAGTTGATGATAAAATATTATTATACCAAAATATATCAAGCTCAGAATTTAAAATTAAAAATGCAACTTTAGTTGAAAAGGTACCACAAGGAAAACGTGTTACATATTTCCTAGAAGATGGTTATCAATTTGATTCATCTTATTTAATAGGAAAAACAGAAAATGTAAAAGTATTTCATCATTTAGGAACTGTATTATCAATATTAGAATCAAGATGGGGATATTTATTCTGTATAGTAATTGTTACATTATTCTTATTCTTACAAGAATTATATGAATTATTTATTGAAATTAAATATGGTGATAATTTGGATGATGACGATAATGAGCCTAATCAAAAAGAAAATGTAAAAAATGTAAGAACAAAAACATCTACTTCAAAAAATACTGAAACTAGAACAGCAACACCTAGAAAAAGCAGTGCTTCAAAAACAAGTACTACAAAAGCTACAACTTCAAAGTCAACCACTTCTAAAAGTACGACTTCTACAAAAAGAGTAAAAGGAAATTAAATAATGAAAAAAATATTAATTATATTATTTCTTATTATGTTTATAATAACTTCTTTTATGATAATAAATACATATGCACTATATAAGAGTCAATTAGAAGGAACTTATAATAATTCACTTGGAAGATGGATAATAGATGTAAATGGAAATGAAATTTCTTCTGGAACTCAAATAGAAGAATTTGATTTAACTCCTGAATATATGAAATATGTACAATCAGAATATGTTGCAGATGGGAAAATTGCTCCCGGAAGTCAAGGCTATTTTGAATTATTAATAGATGCTAGTAAAACAGATGTATCTATCTTGTATGAAATTACGTTAGGTTCAGCAACAAAAAACAAAACGGAAGATGAACCTAGTGCTATTGCAGAAACAGTGGACGACCCTGGTGATGAAAATGTAGAAGAAGATATTGAAACAGAAGATCCAAATGTTACAGCTAAAATTGAACTAGTAAAAATTGAGAATTTTTTTGAATTATCTCCAGAAGATACAGAATTAATTAGTAATACTAATACAAAAATTGATCTTGAAAAAAATCTGTATAAAGGAGTTATGCCAATTCAAAGAATTGAAGACAAATATTTTAATTTGATTAGAGTCTATTATAGATGGAAAAATGATGAACTAAAAAATGAAGATGATGTTGTGTTAGGAGAAAAAGAAGAAAGTCAATTATCAATACCAATTAGAATGGTATTAACACAATATAGAGGTGAAAAACTAGAAATTTAAAATAAGTAATAAAAATAATGAGTGAAAATATGGGAAAAGTATTTAATAATATAAAAAGTATTTTAATTAATCTTATTATAATTATACTTGTATTAATAGCTTTATTAGCAGTATATTCATTTATACAAGTAAATGTTTTGAATAAAGAATATATTAATTTATTTGGCTATTCAATATTTCAAGTTGAAACTGGTAGTATGGCAAATACTATTGGAATAGACGACATTATTATAGTTAAACTCGGAAACAATGTTTTAGAAAATGATATTATTACATATAAAAAAAATAATGAACTTATTACTCATAGAGTAATAAAAATTGATGATGATTCAATAATTGCAAAAGGTGATAATAATAGTTCAGAAGACGCACCAATTAAAAAAGATGATATCGTGGGAAAAGTTGTTTTCATATTTAATAACATAAAAGTTTGGAAAGCAGTTTTTTCAGATATAAAAGTTATATTATCAATTTGTATAACCTTTATTTTGTTAATACTGCTAGTTTCATATAAAGAAAAAGTAGGGGAAAAGAATGTTTGATAAAAGAGTTTTACGCAAGATTTTAATTATAATTGTACTAATATCAATGATTATTACTGCTTTTTTTGGAATCAGAGAAACTTTATCAAAATATCAATCTGAAGCAAAAATTACTGCAAAACCAGAAATAGCATTTTGGATTGTTGATGATACTATTGAAAGAAAAAATATACATTTAACTGAATTATATCCTTCAAAAGATAGATTTGAATTTGATTTATGCCAAGTATCAAATTTTAAAGATGGAAAAAGAGCAGAAACAATGATGCAATATTATTTTGTTCTAACTGTAACTACTAATATTCCGTTAGAATATGAAGTAGTAAAAGATGGTTCTGTAGGCAAAAATACAGAAGAAATTATTCAGGATGAAGATGGAACTTTTTATAGAAGAATAACAATGAAAAATAGTAATAATATGCCATGGACTTTAGGGGTTGAAGAAGATATAACGGAAAGTTTTAAAATGTATGTAACTTTTCCTGAAATATATAAAAATGATTCGAATTTAGCTGATTTAATTGAAAGTGCAAGATTAGAGATAGATGCTAAACAGTTAGTTGAAGGTGAAGCTAAAACAGGTAATTAGAATTGTAAAGAGGATAATATGAAAAATTTAATGGATCAATATATAAAGTTTACAGTTAAAAAAATTAGAAACTATATGAAGACTATACTTAATAAATATTATGATGAAGAAATTGTAAATGAATATATAAAAACATATATAAATGCAAGATATTATAATATAAATCATGCAAGTAAAACTACAAAAGCTTTTTATTTAAAAATAATTGATGCTTTAAATAGAAAAAATGAAATTTTAAAGAAAAAGTTTGGAGAAGAAAAAATAGATTCAATTGAAAACACGAGACAAATTTTTAATTATATTTTCTTTTTTGACAATGTACGAAAAATAGAAAATTTTAAAAGTATACAAGATTTAAATCAAATTATAGATCAATTAGTAATTATGAGAAGAAAACAATTTAAAATTAGAACTCAAACCGATTTTAAGGAAAACTTTTATAAACAGATAAAAAGCGATATGTTAGAAAAAGATTTATTTCTTGAGAAATTTGAAACAGATGATTTTAAATTGAATTTTGTAAAACATAAAGAAATTGATAACTTATATTATGTTGATTTAGATTATAATATAAATTTACCTGTTCAATATAGTGATATAGCAATTGATAAAGTATATAATACTGGTATTATAGCAGAAGATAAGTTAGAAGTAGAATATATTTTATTAAGCGTTGTATCTATAAGGGATATATTAAATGCTAATTTTAAAGATACATATATAGTTGAATTTGTTACTTCTTTATTTAGCAAATTGCAAAAATTAGAATCACTTTTAAATACAATAAATAATCAAGCATTGCAAGATAAAATTAATTTAAATATTACTTATCATGATTTAAAAAAATATAGAAAACTTGTAATTGAATATTTAGGACAAGGTTTTAATTTTGCAATTACTTTAGATGATACTTTAAAAGATATAGAGGAAGTAGAAAGATTGAAGATGTTTAAATATGTGATTTTACCTAAAAATATACGTTTATATAAAGAAATAATGAAAAATATACAATCATTTACAAATGTTATAGAACAATAGTTATATGACAATAAAATACGAGGAGAAATAAAATGGAAACATACGGAAGATTTTTATATGAATTTTTAAATCAATTTTTTTCAGGCTTTATAGATGTTCTAAAAGCAATATTTACTGGAATGACTAAAACTTTTAATATTCCAGAATATAAAGGTATAATAGATCATTATGAAAAGGACTTTTCTGTATCTGAATGGATTTTAGTTGGACTTGCTATAACAGCTTTAGCCGCTGTTATAGGTATAATAATTTTGTTAATTGTCCTATTTTGGAAAAAACACACAAAATGGAGAAAGAAAATTCTTGATCAAGAGGAGTTACTAAAAGAAATAGATTCTTTAAATCAACAAGTTGAAACCTTAGTTGATGAGAAATTGAAAATTTTAGATATGAAAAATCCTGAACTAGGCTTAAACACAGAAGGCATTGGTGTAGATGGAAATGGTTATTCTTCGGATGCTTCTGGACAAGATCAGGATGAAGATGCACCAATTGATGTAGGAGAAAGCAGATTTTCAAAATTAACTATGGTTGATGAAGAATATGCAAATTACAAGCAAAAAGATTATAAAAATTCTTTTACACTTCCAGAATTTTGTCATCAATTTAGACATTTTGCAGCACATAAATTAAAACTATATTATAGTGAAAAGATGATAAGATTATTTGTATCAGCTATAGCGTCAACTAAACTTGTTATTCTACAAGGTATTTCTGGTACTGGTAAAACATCTATATCACTTGCTTGGGGTAAATTTGTAAAACACCCATCTTGTGTTGCTTCAGTACAACCATCTTGGAGAGATAGAACTGATATTTTTGGATATTTAAATGAGTTTACTAAAAAATTTAATGAAACAGACTTCTTAAGTTATTTATATACAGCTGGATATACAGATGAAATATTTACTGTAATATTAGACGAAATGAACCTTGCCCGTGTTGAGTATTATTTTGCAGAAATGCTATCAATACTAGAAATGCATGATACTAAAGAATGGTTAATTGAGGTTGTACAAAGTACTTGGAAATCAGATCCTAAAAAATTAATAAAAGGAAAATTACAAATTCCACCTAATGTTTGGTATATAGGAACAATCAATAACGACGATTCTACATTCATGGTAACAGATAAGGTTTATGATAGAGCTATGCCTATAGATATTAACGAAAAAGGTGTTCCATTTGAGCCAGAACCAGCGGACGCTTGGGACGTTAATTATTCATATCTTGATAATTTATTTAATCAAGCTATGGAAGATTATGCAATGTCTGAAGAAATATTAGAAAATATTGAAAAAATGGATGATTATACAATACAACATTTTAGAGTTGCTTTTGGTAACCGTATTGTTAAACATATGAGAAAATTCGTACCAGTATATGTTGCTTGTGGTGGTGATGAAACTGAAGCAGTTGATTATTTCATGGCTAAAAAAGTTTTAAGAAAATTTGAAGGATTAAACTTAGCTTTAATAAGAGATGAAATAGATGGTTACATACAATTTTTAGATGATCATTTTGGAAAAGGTAGAATGGCAGAATGTATAGAATTTTTATTAAGACTTAAGAAAATGTCTTAATAGAATAATAGTTTTAAAATGGTCATATTGGTAAATAAAGATTTTAAAATTATCTTATAGTAAATATTAAATTTAAGAACAATCTTATTTAATAAATAAGAAAAATAAATATAGAAATTAAAAATTGTCTTACTTTAAATTGAATGGAGACTAATTATGAATTTAAATGTTTTAAACTTAATAAATGAACATAATCCAGATATGCCGTTATTTATAAATAAAATTGATTCAAAATTAATGCTGGATATTAGTAAAAATGAAATTATTGAAAATGATGAATGGATTGATCAAGTTCTTTTTACAGCTCCATATTTGGAAAAAGCGTTAAGAAATCCAAATAAACAAATTATTACTGAAGAAGAAGTTGTAAAAATAGAGTTAATAAAAAAAGTTACAGTTGAAAGTATTAAACATTTATCTAAAAATACAAATTTAATTTCAGAATTTGATGAAGAAACACAAGATGTAAAACCATCTAAAATATTAAATGCTTACAAAGAAGAAAGTTTTCTTACATATGAAAATAGATTTCTATATACATTAATAAAATTAGTTGATGATTTTGTTTATTTAAGAACAAAAGGTATGGATAATAAAAATCCATTTAAAGGAAAACATCATCAAAAGGCTGTTTATCAAGCAACTACTAGATTGAGAAAAGAAAAAATTAAATTGAATTTTGAATATATTTCACAAAGTGCTGAAGATCAAGAAAAATCTGAAAACACTAAAGATAAATTTATTGAATTACAAAAAACTATGAGGACATTAAAAGCTACAAATATTTTTCAATTATTAGATGATAAAAAAGCAACTCCAGTTAAAGCTCCTCTTAAAATGACAAATGTTTTGCTTAAAAATACGAATTTCCAATATGCTGTTAAATTATGGAACTATTTAAGTGATCATATGGATATTGAAAATAAAGCAGTAAAACGTCAAAAAGAATATGAAGATAACGGTATTGTAAAACAATTAGTTGATGAAGATTTCTTTATAAAGTATTTAATTTTTAATACTATTAATACTCCGTTAAGAAATAAAAAAAGACAAGTAAGAGTAGAAGAAGATAGAAAAGAAAGAAGAGAACTAACGGAAAAATTAATGGAACAAATAATAGATATTAATCCAGATTTACTAGAAGATGAACTTAAAAAAATGCTTATAAATAAATTTATTGTTTATAAAAGAAAGAAAGAAGTTTCACTAAAACCTTTAGAGGAGGCATTTAAAAAAGGTATTAATAATTATTTAAATAAAGTAGAAAAAATAAAATTGAAATAATTATATGGATAATAGAAAGAAATTAAATATTAATCGGAAAAAATAAATTTAAATGTTAATAGAAAGAAATAAATTTAAATATTAATAGAAAAAAATTAAATTAATTATTAATAGAAGAAATTAATAAAAGAATTGTTGTAAGAAATTAAAATGAGGTAGAAATAAAAATGTCAGATAAAATGAATAAAAATACAGATGAAAATAATAAGAATGTTGGACTTTTCAAATTTATAATTAATGTATTAAAAATATTTATAACAATAGTATTATTATTTTTTGCACTAGTTGTAATTATTCAACGTGTAACTAATAATAAAAATAGTTTTTTAGGCTTTAGAATTTTTAGAGTAGAGACAGGAAGTATGATTCCAAAATATTCTGTTGGAGATGTTATTTTAGCTAAAGAAAAAGATATTGATAAAATAAAAGTTGGAGACGACTTAGTATATGAGGGTAACTATGGTTCAGTAGATGGTAAGATAATCACTCACAGACTTATAAGAATTGAAGAAGAAAATGGAGAAAAAGTTTTCTATACAAAAGGTATTGCAAACTCTTCTGAGGATCCTGCTGTTTCATCTAGTCAAATTAGAGGTGTTGTTATAAGAAAGGTATTTTTACTATCATTATTATTTAGTCTTTTATATGATACATTTGCTTCATATTTTATTATTGTTATTCCAATTACATTATATGTTTCATTTTGTTTAGTTCATAAGGCATTAAGAAAAAGTAGAAAAGAAAGGGATGAATAATTAATAGCGAAAAGTGGACTAAAAAGTAGTTAGAAGTAGCGAAAAGTAGACAGAAACAGTTAAAAGTAGCGAAAAAAAGTTCTATATTAATTGAAAATTGCTAGAAATAAATTTAGAAGTAGCGAAAAGTAGCTTTAAATTAATTAAAATTATTACAAATAAATTTATAAGTAGTGAAAAGTGGACTAAAAAGTAGTTAGAAGTAGCGAAAAGTAGACAAAAATAGTTAAAAGTAGCGAAAAAAAGTTCTATATTAATTGAAAAATGCTAGAAATAAATTTAGAAGTAGCGAAAAGTAGATTGAAAAGTAGCTAGAAATAGCTTTAAAAATAGTGAAAAATAGCCGAAAATATAGCGAAAAGTTGTTTTTGAGGTTATTTGTGGTTACATTTTAAAATCTTTGAAAGGAAAACTTACATGAAGTCTGAAAAAAAGTTGAAAATTTTATGGGTATTATTTATAATATCTATATTAATTACAATTTCTTGTATAAGTAGCACTTATGCTAAATATTATGATGCAATGAATGCAAATTATCAATTTGGTAGTATAAAAAGATGGAATTTGAAAGTTAATGAAAAAGATATTTATGATCAAACAAGACTTGAAGATGTTATTACTCCTATACTACTTGAAGATGAAAATACAAGAAAAGAACTAGTAGGAGTTGGTGAAATTTTAGTTCCTGGAAGAGAAGGATATTTTGAAATAGAAATTGATTTTACAGAAGTTGATGTTCCATTTATTACTGAATTTGAAGTTACACAAAAAAATTCACCTATGCTAACAGATTTTGAATTATATGGATATACAATAAGAAAAAAAGGTGATGAACTTGAATCAGAAATAAAACCAATTACTATTAATAAAGATAAAGATACTGTTGCTCCTATGAAATTAACTGAGGAATTTAATCCTATAGATAAAACAGATGAAGAAAAAGTACAAATTATAAGAGCTTATTTTAGATGGAATGATGCTGATACAGCAACAATGAATAATGCTCAAGATACAGATTATAGAGGTAAAGTAATAGATGAAGATACTAATACTTTACTTGAATATACTGCTAGTTTAACATTTTCACAAAAATTATAACAAAAGGAGGGATTTTTTTGGAAGGAAAAAACAACATAAAATTATCAGATGTAGAAAATGACGAATTAATTGAAATTCAAAAGGTAGTTAATGATTTTCTAAATTATCTAAAAAGTGAGTATGAAAATATTGAAAAAATGGAGGAAGAACGTTCGTGAGTATGTTATTAAAATCAATAGAGAAAAAAATTAATATTGATAAAGAAGTTATTGGTGTTTTACCTAAAACTGGAATAAAACAATTAAGATCTATAAAGAAAAAAGTTGAAAATCTAATCGAAAAATATGATAAAATTAATAATTCTGTTGTTAAAGAAATGAACAAAAGATATGATAGTATTATAACTATTAAAGAAAATAGCGAAATTGAGTCTGTAAAAAAGCAAATAATAGAATTAGATAATTTAGGTATAAGTTCCAATGTTCCTAGTTCTTTTGAAAAAATGGGTCTTGATAAAATAGTATATAATTTGAATGGCTATTATAAAAAAGATTTAAAAACAATTAATAAAGAGATTATTAAATGTATTAAAAAATTTAAAGAAGTTGGAGTACCAATTACAAAAAAAGATTTTAATATTAGTGAATATGTTACAGAATATATGAATGTTTTATTTGAAGAAGCTTCAAAAGGTGATTTAGAATCTGAAAGAATAAAAAGTACATTCGATAAAGTTTATTGGAAATGTTCTGATATTATTCCTCATATTATTGTTAATATTAGGCAATTCTTTGGAATTCATGAAGAAGAGATTGATATGTATTATAAAAATAGAACAGAAAAAGTTTTAGCTTCTTTAAATTTAACTTATGAAGAAGTATATAACAAAAAACAAGAATTAGTTAAAAAAATGAATTCTTTAATAAGTTTAGATGGAAAGAATATATTAGATAGTTTCCTTAATAATACATATAATGTTAGTGATTATAAAACAGATAACTATGAAAAAATTTATGAAAAAATTATTTCAAAACCGGTAAGCGAATTATTGCCAAAAGAAAAGAAAGATATGGATTCTAATGTAGAAAATTTACATTATAATTTAATTGAATATTATAATTATTTAGAATTCAAATTTTTAATTGATGAAATTTTAAAATTAAGAGAAGAAAAAAGAGCAGAGATAAAAAAAGAAGAAGAAGAAAAAAAGAATAAAAGCAAAGATAAGAAAAATAAAAATAAGAATAAATCAGAATATGAAACAGTAAAAGAAGAAATAAAACAGTTAAATGAAGAAATAGAAAAGTTGAATTTATCTGGAAAATCTGAAAATACTAAATTTTCCTTATTTAAGAAAAAACAACAAAAAGATATTGATAGTAATAATGATGAAAAAATACTTGAAAGAAATAAAAAAATTATGCAAGTTAAAGAACTTTATGCAAAATTCGATAATTGCAGATTAAAAGAATCTGTTATACAAAATATAGGGGATACAACTACATTACTAGAAGTGTTAAGAATTGCAAGTTATTATTATGGCTTTTTAGCAAGATGTATTATTAAAAAATTTCCTACTATTGTAGAAAATGAAATACATGATATGATTGCTCGAATTAAAAAATTTGTAAGGTTAAATTATTTTTCAGTTATTAATCATATTATAATAGCTGAAAAGAAAGATATTTCTATTGTGATTAAAGATAAATATAAATTATTTGGTATGACTTTGACAAAAGATAATTTTTCTGAAGCTAATTTGGAAGAATTAATGAAAGACATTCAAATAATTAAAGTATATAATGATATAATAAAAAGTAATATATTAATTGATGATGTTCGATATATCATAAACGCAAAAGAAATATTAAAAAGATAAATAGGACGGTATATTGAATTGGAATATGATTTAGAAAAAATATCGGCTAAAATACAAAAGAAGAAATTTGTAAATAAAATAATTAAAAGAATAATTTCTATAGTTTTAATTTTTGTATTTTTTATAAATTCAATCTTATTATATTACAATTTAAAAGGTGAAAAAAATCCTAAAATATTGGGTATGTATTTTTTTAATATTGTATCACGGAAGCATGAGACCAACTTTGTATGAAAATGATATTATTATTGTAAAAGAATACAATAATAATCATCTAAAAGAAAATGATATTATTACCTTTAAACATGAAAATAGAATTATTTCTCATAGGATAATAAATATTGAAAATATAAATGGTGAGAGAATATTTCATACAAAAGGTGATAATAATCAAATTCCTGATGATTTTAATATAAAACATGAACAAATTTATGGAAAATTTTTATTTAGAATACCAAAAATAGGACGAGCTGTTGAATATATACAAAATGAAAATGGCCTTATAAAAGTGTTTCTTTTAATTATAATTGTATTTATATTATTTGGTATAAATGATAACAAAAAAAATAAGAGAAAAATAACTAGAAAAAAATATGAAATTAAAAAAAATAGAGAAAATTATAATGAATTATCAAAAAATGATTCTTCTTTAAATAATAAATAAGTATAAAAAAGTTTTAGAAAGGCTTATGCAAATATTATAAAAAATTCTTTTGGTGAACAAAAAGTATTTTTATAATTATAATGTATTTATGATTCATAATAAAAATTATGTTGTACTAAAAACTTTATAAAATTTATAATATAAATCTATAAAGGACTGGAGTTAATATGAAAAGTGAAAATACTGTAGAATTAAATATATTTAGAAAAATTGCAAAAGTATTTTTTAGAATACTGTATAATTTACTTACTATTTTATGTGTAATACTTATATGTATTATAGTAATGCAAAGAGTTACTGATAGCAATGGTTCAATTGCCGGATATAGAATTTTTAGAGTTATTTCTGGTAGTATGATTCCAAGATATGATATAGGAGAAGTTGTTATTTGTAAAGAAATTCCTTCTGATGACATTAAAATTGGTGATGCAATTGTTTATAGAGGAAAAGATGGAGAACTAAATGGTAAATTAATTATGCATGAGGTAATAGCTAAAAATTATGATGAAAATAATAATTTAACTATTACTGCTAAAGGTCTATTAAATGGAATGGAAGACCCAGATATTAGTGAAAATGAAGTTTTAGGTGTTGTTATTTTTACTTCTAGAATACTAACTTCTTTATATGTGTTGGCTACAAGTACATATTCAGCATTTATTATTATATTTATTTTGGCAATTAATGTATTTTTTAGTTTTAAATCTTCTACTCGTAACATTGAATCAAGACATAAAGTAAAACAATTAGAAACAAATAATGAAGAATATGAAGAATATGAAGATGAAGAAGATAATTTAGAAGAAGAATACTTTGAAGATGAAAATGATGATATTGATGAAAGCAATGAAAATGATTCTAATGAATTCGATAATCAAGATGAAAATTCAGAAGAATAATATATTTATATATAAAAAAAATAAAAAACAAATAAAAAATAAATAAAAAACAAATAAAAAACAAATAAAAAACAAATAAAAAATAAATAAAAGATAAATAAAAGATATAAACAAAAAGATATAAATTAAATATTAAAATAAAAATTAAATAATTCAATAATTCAAAAGAGGAAATAGGATAAGGTTTATGAATATTTTACGAGAGATTAGAAAGCTCAAGAAGAGAAGTCTTAGAGTTAAAGTTTGGTTAATTTTAATATTTTTAATTATGCTAATATCAAGTGCTTATGCTTGGTCTGCAATGCAAGCAAAAGGTGGAATGACTGACCTAATAGGAGTTGTTAATGCTTGGGGGGTGGAATTTTTTGTTAATGATGAAGAGATATTAGACGAAACAGCTACTTTTTCAGTAGACGAATTTTTCCCAGGTATGAAGGATTTACATGAAGTACTTAAAATTTATAATATGGGTAGCAGAGCTACCACAGTATCTGTAAAAGTTACTTCTGTAAAACTATTTGGAGAAGAGATTCTTCCAGATTTAGAAGAAAATCTTGAGATAAAAGATAATGGAACTACAATAAATTTATTTACAGATAAAACAAAATATCCATTTGATGTTTCTATAAGGTATAAGAAAGATTTAGCTGCAAATATGTCTGGTGAGGAAAACGAAGAAAACACTGGAACAGTTGATTTTGACGTTTTATGGAGGTATGAAGCAGATAATGACGATTTAGATACAGAATTTGGAAAAAAAGCGTATACATATTATAAAGAGAATTCAAATACTGTAATAGACGATTCAGAAGAAGAAACAGTAATTGGAGCACTTGAAGTTGTTATTGAAGTAACAGCTGTTCCAGCTAAATAATGTGTTACAGAAATGTAATTAAAACGCAATATATAAGTAATTGACAATAAATTAGACAGAAGCTATAATTTAAATAGATAAAAAAAGATTATTCTTTAATTATAGGAAGCTAGGTGGTGATAATGCCAAAAGAAAAACTCAAAGAATCTGCAAAAAAAGTCGTAAAAAAGAAAACTAGGACAAGATTTTTAAAAGTATTATTATTAATTCTTGTATTATTTTTAATTAATTTGTATATTATTTTAGCTATCATATATAAAGGTGAAAATTTTACCGTAACACTTGATAGCGAAAAAGGTAGAGAATTTAACTTAACTATATATGAAGAGTTAGATAAGAAATTAGAAAGAACTTTCCTAAGATCAAAAGATATAGATTTTTTTACAGATATATCAGTTAATTGGATTCCTAAAGATATTCACAATCAAGGAGAAGGTTCACATAATGGACAAAATTACATAGCATATACATTTTATGCAGAAAATCAAGGTCAAGATACAATAAATTATTGGGCAAAAATAGAGATTGATGATGTTGTAAAAAATGTAGACGAAGCAATAAGAGTTATGATTTATAAAAATGACGAAGAAAGAGTAATTTATGCAAAACCTAATTATGTTACTGGTGAACCAGAAGAAGGAACAGTTCCTTTTGAATCAGATACAATGGTTATGCTACAAAAAAATGAAAATTTTAAGGTGGGCGATTTAGATAAATATACTATTGTAATATGGGTTGAAGGAGATGATCCTGAATGTAAAGATAATTTGATTGGTGGAGAAATAAGAATGCATATGACTTTGACAGAGGAACATATTCCTAAACAAGATGAAGAATAGTATTTATTAATTTGTTATTTAAATTTTTAAAAATATATTTTAAAGAAAGGGAGAAACATGGAAAAAAGAACAAAAGAAAGTAAAAAACGATTAAATTCGTTAATTCTATTAATAGCTTTTACGGCTATTATGTTGATTGCATCAACATATGCGTGGTTTACAACGCAAAAAAATGTATCAATTAACAACTTAAAAGGGGTTGTTGAGGTTGCAGAAGGTTTGGAAATTTCACTAGATGCAGAAAACTGGGGTTCTTCAATTGATTTAGATACACTTAGTATAATTACTAATGGCTATGATCAGAATCATAATATAGACCCAAGCGAATTATTACCAGTTTCAACTGTAGGTGAATTTAATGATTCAGAAAAAGGTTTAGCTATGATTAGAGGTGAACTTGATGGAGTAAAATTCACAAATATGGCTTTATGTGATGAGTCAAAATATGGTGGTGAAGAAGATACTACAGCTTGGTCAAAATTTGGTACACCATCTGAAAGCACAGATCCAGATGTTGCAATTAAAAATTTAGATTATCCTTCATTTATTGCATTTGATGTGTTTTTAAGAAATACATCAAGAGGTGCAGGAACTTCTAAAGATACATTACAATTAAATAAAGGATCTAAACTTGGAGTAATTGATAGTAGCGGTGAATATGGACAGTTAGATATAGCAACAAATGTATTTACAAGAAATTTAACAAAAAGAACATATAATATAAGTGATAAATACGGTTTACAAAACTGTGCTAGAGTTGGTTTTGCTCTTTATGAAAATAAACCTGCAGAAGGTACAAAATTAGCAGCTCAAGCTGATAAAACTCAAATTTTAGCACATTATACTGATGCTAAAAAATTAACAGATGTTTCTATTTGGGAACCTAATGCTAATACTCATATAGATTATATATTAAAAAATAATAATAAAGTAGCTACTCATGCAGATAATGGTGGAATAACTAAAGGTGCATTGAAAGCAGATTCTACTTTTAGGACAGCTGGTATATATAAAGCTGCTGCTGGAACTTATACTGCTCCTACAGGTAAAGATGGTAAATATTCTGTAGCAAGTTCTAAAACAATTGATGATATATATAATTGGGCTGACTTAGAGAATACAGCAGGTGATATAGCTGACGGTGGTTCTGATGATAATAAATACATGGGAATTCCAGATACAATTATACCTGACTATAATACTGATGGAACAAAAGCAGCTTGTGATTTAAGAACTGCTAATAAAGCAAGTGGAAAGATAGAACTTGAGCAAAACTCTGTAAGCAAAATGAGAATTTATGTATGGCTTGAAGGACAAGATGTTGACTGTATAAACTGGGCATCATTTGGTGGTGGTATCGAAGTAGATATCAATTTATGTAAAGGTGAAACAGCAGGTGCAGAGCTTGCACTTAGTGCTGGAACACCATAATATTAATACATATAATTAAAAATTTAAATATTTGGGAGGTAAAAATACTTATAATTTTACCTCCTAATATTGTATTTGGAGAGTTAAGATGAATATTCTTAGAATTAATAGAAAAAGAAAAAATAAATTTAAATTTAAAAGTAGTAGATTATTAGTAATAATAATCTTATTAATGATGACTACTTTAGCATGGTTTACTTATAGTAGAATTTTAAACGAATATGTAAACTTGCATATAAATTCTTGGAATATTGAATTTTATTTAGACGGAGTAAAGCAAGAGGTTAATGAACCTATAAATGTACGATTTGATGGACTTTACCCAGGAATGGAAGATAGAGAAATTATAGTTGGTATAAAAAATATAGGAGAAACAAGTGCTTTTATTAATTATACTATTTCAGATTTAAATATATTTGGAAATAATTATCAAGTTGTAGAAAATCCTTTAGTTGATAATGAATATTATATTATGAAAAGGGAGCCAGTTGTAGAAGGAATATATTCAAATTATGATTATCTTGTTGAAGAAGGACGAATTCCTTTTACTATACAAATAGAAAGTACTACAGAAGCAAATTCTGAGCTTTTAGTTGAAGAAGATACAAATACTAATCCAGATGTTGAACCAAATATATCTCCTAACCCAGCATCAGATACAATAGAAGATACAAATACTACAATTACGCCAAGAGATGATATATTAGAAGAATATGATGGATATTTTGTTGTAAAAGTAAAATGGCCAGGAGAAGATGATGAATTAGATATAAAATGGGGACGTGATTCAGCGTTATATTATCAAAAAATACAAGATGGAACTATCAAAGAAGATAAAGGTGCAATAAACTTTAATTTGAAATTAGATGCATATGGAAAACCTAGAGATGAAGGTGTTTAAATTAAAATATAAAAATAAGATTTAATTATTATTACAGTTTGATTAAAAAACACAGGAAATATTGATTATCAATATTTCCTGTGTTAAAATAAAGTAAAAGATGGTAATTTAGGAAAAAAAAATTATAAAAACCATTTTTTTGCTATACAAAATGAAGGGAGAAAATAAAGAGTGGGAAATACTACAAAAGAAAAATTACAAGAAAAACTTAATTATTTAGGCTTAAATTTTAATAATATACCAGAACAATTAACAGAATTTGTTCCATTTAAATTTAATATGTCTAGAATTAATAACTATAAAGATAGTAGAGTTTTTCGATTTATCCCTATTGATGAAATTGATATTTTAATTACACCAACTGCAAAAAAAGATTCTTTAAAAACAAAATATTCAAAAGCACTTCCCCTAAAAGAATATATTTACCCTAAAAGAAATTCAGAAGATTCAAAAAATTATAATATTTTCCTAAAAATGTTAGATAATGTAGAAATAGATGAAATAGAAGATATAGCAAATATTCAAAAACAAATTGAAACAAATAAACCACGCAATGGAAGATTTAAAAATGATACAATGTGGGAAATTTATTATGCTGAAGCAACACAAAGATATTTTATGATTGTTTGTTCTAAAGAAAAAAACTTTGCAGAGTTCTTCTATTTATTAAAACAAAAGATACAATTTATTAATAGCGGAAGTTCTTGTGCACCAAATATTTATGTTCCAGTAACAGGAATTGGTAATATTGAAAAATCAAAGAATTTTTCAAATGACTTTAAGAATATTACTAATATAAGTAATGAAGAAGAACTTGAGTTTGAAAATAAAGAGGAAGAACTAAAAATAATTGAAAACTATAATATGAACTATTTAAATGATTTAAGACATAAAATACTTTCAGAAAATAGGCAAATTGCTAAAGTAGATCCAGGAAGAGTAAAAATAAAAGTAGATGAGAAAAATCAAACTGTATTTATAACCTTACCTGTAAATAGATTCACTATTGCCTTAGAAAAAGATGAATATAAAGTATATGCTAATAAATCTAAATCTTATATAATTGCAGATCAACCTCATCTTAAGGTTATGTATAAAAAATTATATGTTTATATTGAAAAACATCAAGATACTTATTTTGTTGTTACAAATCAGAATATTCAATTTAGTGAAAAGACAAATGGACTAACAAAAGAGAAAGATGTTATAAGCTTTTTTGCTGATAATCTAGAAGAAATATTATTAGATAATGAAATATTAAAATTAAAATGTAATGATCAATATGAAAATGCTTTATTAAAAGATAATAGAACATTACTTATTTCTGAAGAAAAAGGAAAAGTTTATTTACCTTATTTAGAAGAAGATTTACGAGAAGCACAAAAAACTTATAGTGATCTTTCTATTTCAGAAATAATTGAAAAGAAATATGTTAATCCAATTAGAATTTATAAAAATTCAATGATATCTAGATTTAGAGAAGCTTTTAATTTAATGTATAATAAAGAAAATAAATCATTTAAAGATTCTATTTTACTTGGATTTGAATTAATGTTTGAATTTAATTTACATCCCGCAATTATATCTGCTTGTAGAAATTTACAAGAGCTAGATATTTATCTTGATTGCTTAGATGATAATGAACTTGAAAAATTTTCATGTTTTAAAATAATATATAAAGCTATGCCATTAGTTACTAAAAATAGACAACGGTTCAGAAATATAATAGATATAAATATTAGGGAAATTCTTATAAAAACTAAAGTGTTTTTATAAAAATTTCCTTTTTTATATAATAGGAAAGTTATTCGTATTTCCTATTATATAAAAGCTTCGCACAAAATTAATTATATAAAAGGAGTTTGATGTAAAAGTGATAGAAATAAAAAATGTGAGTGTGTCATATGTAAAGGGAATAAAGGTTATTGATAATATTAGTTTTACAGTTGATGATGGTACAGTTTTTGGTTTTATTGGTCCAAATGGTGCTGGAAAAACTACAACAATAGAAATGATAACAGGAATTTTAGATATAGATGATGGTGATATTTTAATTGATGGTAAAAGTATAAAAGATAATCCAATAGCTGCAAAAAAACAGTTTGGATTTGTTCCTGATACTCCAGATGTTTTTGAAAAACTAACTGGACTTGAATATTTGAATTTTATTGGAGATGTTTACGAAATTCCAGAAGAAACAAGATTGAAAAAAGTATTAAAATTATCTGAATTTTTTTCAATTTCAGATGTTTTGAAAGATAGAATTGAAAGCTATTCACATGGTATGAGACAAAAACTTCTTATAATTAGTGTTTTACTTCATAATCCAAAAAATTGGATTTTAGATGAGCCTATGACTGGATTAGATCCTAAAGCATCTTATACTTTAAAAAAACTTATGAGAGAACATGCAAACCAAGGAAATACTGTTTTCTTTTCTACTCATGTTTTGGAAGTCGCTGAAAAAATATGTGATAAAATAGCAGTAATTGATAAAGGAAAAATAATTTTTGTAGGAACTTGTGAGGAATTAAAAGAAAAGTATAAATCAAATACTTCATTAGAAGAATCATTTCTAAAAATTATAGAAGGATAAAATCTAATTTTAAAATTAAAAGATTAACTATTTTAAGGAGAATAAGTTTTTCATGAAAAGTTTAACTAGTATAATTTTAAAAAACTCTAGAAGAGAAAATAAATTAAAAACAAGTAGAGAAATTATTTTATCAGCATTAGCTTTTTTTATAGTATTTGGATATCTTGCTTCAATTATGATTTTTATAAGTTTTTATGTTACAAAGCAACTTATAGAAATTAATCAAACTTATACTTTTATAAATATATTATTATTAATGAATTTTTTTATTTTATTTGCTAAAAGTGTTTTTGAAAGTTTGAATGTATTATATTTTTCTAAAGATTTAAAGGTTTTACTTAGAATGCCTATAAAAAGTAAAGATATTGTTAATGCTAAAATAATAAATATGGTTATTTCTGAATATGAGATGGAATTAATAATGCTTGCTATTCCTATGATTGTATATGGAATTCTAATGAAAGTTGGAATATTATTTTATCTATATATGATTCTTTTATTAATATTTCTTCCAATAATTCCAATATTAATTACTTCTTTAGTAATAGCAATAATTATGAGATTTACTAATTTTATTAAAAATAAAAGTAAAGTAATGTATATAACAATTTTTTTATCAATATTTTTAATTGGATTTATTACTTCAACTTTTAATTCTACTGGTGAATTTTCTGTTCGAACTGTTACTGATATTGTTCTTACAACTAATGGAATAGCTGAAACTATTGCAGATTATTTTATATTAATTAAACCCATTATGAATACTTTATTAAATTATGATAATTTATTAGGCTTAAAAAACTTAATTTTGTATATTGTAGAAAATATTATTTGTTATGTAATTATAGTTTATATTATTTCAAAGATATATTTAAAAGGAGCTATTGGTGCATATATAAATAGTAATAAAAATACTAGCAAAAATAAAGTTAACCAAAATCTTACTATTAAAGATTTTAAAAAGAAAAATAAGTATATTACTTATTTAAAGAAAGAATTAAAACTTTTATCAAGAACACCTATATTTTTTATTCAGTGCATTCTTTTACCAGTTCTTTATCCTATAAGTATGTTTATAATTATTTTAGCTTTAGTTGCTTTTTCAAGTATACTTGGATTGAATTTATGGGATAAATTAAATGAAGTTTCTATTACAACTTTTGGAATGGCAATTTTTCTTGGTGTAGGACAAGTATTTTATATGATGAATTTTTCATCAATTATAGCTATTTCAAAAGAAGGTAAAAATGCTATTATTACTAAATATATTCCTATTGATATAATAAAACAATTTAATTTAAAAATTTTGTTAGGTGCATTGTTTAATTCAATTTCTAGTATTTTTGTTACAATATTTTATTATATGTGTACTAATAATTTAATTATTAGTGTAGCAGTATTTATTGTTTTAATTCAAATGAATTTAATTGGGGAGAAATTTAAATTACTTATAGATTTAAATAAACCTCAGATAACTTGGGATAATGAATATACTATGATGAAACAAAATACAAATGTTATGTATGAATTATTTTATACATTAGTTTTAGGTTTAATATTAATTATTACAAGTAAATTAATACATAATATTCAAATTTTTCTTGTAATTTATTTTTGTATAAATTTTATAATTAATTATTTTTTGAATTTGTATATTAAGAAACTTTAAACATTTTTGTTTAAAGTTTTTTTTATTGGAGATAATAAAAATAAAAAAAATTGAAAAGAGGTAAAATTATGAATGAACATCCAATAGAAGTTATAATGGAAACGGCTATGAATAGCATAAAAGATATGGTTGATGTAAATACAATAATTGGAGATCCTATACAAGTTGCTAATGGAATGGTTATTATACCAATTTCAAAAGTTTGTTTTGGATTTGCAGCTGGTGGTAGTGAATTTAAAGGGGAAACAATTGATGAGTATAAAAAGAAAGATAAAGAAGAAGAAGTTCAATATAGACTTCCATTTGGTGGTGGAAGTGGTGCCGGTATTTCAATAAATCCAGTTGCTTTTGTTATTGTTTCAAAAGATTCTATAAAAGTTTTGCCTATTGAACATACTTCTGCAATTGATAAATTAATGGATTATGTTCCAGATTTAATGGAAAAAGCTAATACAATAGTAGATAAAACTTTTGATTCAGATAAAAAAGCAAAAGTTAAAACACCAGAAAAATTTCAAAAAAATAGAAAAATTAAAAATACTCCAATGACATCAGTTGATGAAAAGTTAGAAACAAGTCAAGATGAAAAAGAATTTTTTGATGAAAATGATGAATAAAATGTTTTAAAATTGAATTTAAATAATTAATTTTAAATAATTAATTTTAAATAATGGGTATTTAAATAATTAATATCAAAAAGTAAAGAAAATAGACAAAATTTAATTTGTGAAGATTTTTAATATCTTACTTATTAATTTTTGTCTATTTTTAGAATTATTAAAGTAATTTTTATTATTATGATATAAAATTTTATTTTAATTTCTATATTATGTAAATTTTTAAAAAAATGTATTTAAAATTTGTAATAAGTGTGGTATAATAATAAAGTATTTTGCATATTAAAAATTTTTAATGGCAAAATAATGAATTAGAATACTAGAATAAAAGTTGGTTTAAATTTTAAAAATTAATATAATAGAAAGGTATTTGCAAAATAAGATGGATTTAGAAACTGGAATTTTAGAAGAAGCATCTAGATATACTTTGTCACAAAAAACATTAAATTCACTTTTAGATAATCTACGTGAAAATATAATAAAAAATAGTAATTTAATTATGGATGCAAATAAGATAGATGTGAAACACAACAAAAAACAAATTAAAGTGAAAGAGTTAATAGAAATAATTGAAAAATATAGAAAAGTAGATTGTGTTTTAAATGATGATGAAAGAAGGATTGTAATTTATAAAGGAGATCCTTATTTAACATTACATATCTGTTTGCAGGCTGTTGTTCAGAGAACCAAAGTATTATTAATATATGAAGATTTTATGTTAGCTGTTAATGAAATATTACTTAAATTAATAAATGATATTTTGGAAGAATATAAAATATTTAATTTGATATATAAAATGGATAATTTTTCTAAAAAAGAATTTAATAAAGTTAAAAATTTTTATGATAAAACAATTATTATAGGTGATACAACTATTTATCAAATATTGAGTGAAGAAAATATAAAATTTTATCCTTATAATAATATTGCATTATATTGTGACTCAGATGATTTACAAAAACTTCAAGAGGCAATATACATATATTCAAATGAAAATGAGTTTGAAATAGAAATATTTCATGATGAAACATTAGAAGAAGTAATTGAAATTATAAACTCAGATAAAACAAAAGATATAGCTATTTTACTTACTAAAGATGATAAAAATAAAAGTGTTTTTATTGACAAAATAAAAGGTAAAACTATTTTTGTAAATGAAAATCCTTTTAAATCCGAAGTTGGGAAAATTTATAATTATTTAAAGTAAGGAAAAAAGTTATGAGTAAAAAAATTGAAAATATGAAAATGAGTCAATTAGTTAAAGAAATAGGAACATTAAGTCCATTAATATATAATTGTCTAGATAATAAACATCATATGTATAGGGAAAGCGATTTTAATGAAGTAAAAATGGCAGGAAAAATTGTTAATACTACTCAAGCATTAAGACCAACATATAAACGTGAAGCAAATTTTGACAGAGCTATAGAGTTTGAAAAAAAATTAAGAAGCTTGCAAATAAAAGGTTTTTCTGATGATTATAGAGAATTTTTAGAATTAATGGATGAGTATGAAGATATATTTGATAAAAGTCTATATGCATTATATATGGGAATAGAACTAAAACAAGATATAGAGAAGGAACATATAAATAATGGTCTAGGGCGTAATAGAGTATTCTTTTTAGATGAGGATCCATATTATGCTAAATTTTTCTCGAAAAATTCAAAAAAAACTATAAGCAAAAGTGTAGTTTTGGGAAAAATAAAAGGATTATTAAAATTTGATGATGCATTATTAGTAACTGTATATAGAGATTCAAATACAAAACCTATTTCTTATACTATGGATTGTAAATCATCTCTTGATTTAATAGGACAAGGACATATTATTGAAAAAAGAGATAAAAAAGGAAAGAAAAAAATTGAACAAATTGAAGAAAAAGTTGGACTAAAAAAAGCATTATTTCAAATAACCCCAATTGATCTTCTTTGTTTTTCAAGATATAAGTCTTTAGCATATAATTTAACGTCTTATTTATACAGATATTATTATGAGGAAAAAGAGAATAATGTTTTTGGTCCACCTAGTTATATTGATGATTTTCCAGGAATATCATATGATTTAAATGAATTTGCTGAAAAAATAAAAGAATATGTTGCTTATTTAGATTTAGATAAAATGCTTACTTTAAGTGCTTATAAACAACTACAATATGTTGAAAATAAATATGGTAGTCCAGATTATGATGAATATCAAGATTGCAAAAAATATATAAATCAATTAGAAGGCTTAATTGATAACCCTAATACTATTATACATTATGAAGTTGATGATAACCACTTTGTAGAAGTTAGCTTTAATGATATAAAAGAAGATATTAAAGTTATAGATCAACACATTATAGGTAAAAAGTTTTATAGTAACGACCAAATTGATGATTTATCGAAAAAGATTATAAGTGGAGAGATTCCAATTTTCTTGCTAAATAAAGAAGAGTTTCAGAACACTTTGAGATTTTCAGAGCAACAATTTTCTGATTTAGTAAAAAATATTCCTGATTCCTTAAAATTTTTATTAGAGAATGAATGGATTAATGATGAACAGTTTAAAAAAATTATAGAAGGTAAAACTGATTTTACAGATGAACAAGTTTTATATCTTAAAGAAAGTGGAAGATTAAACTTTGATTCAATTTTAGAGTTATACAATCAAGGAAAAATTTCTCTAAAAAACTTTAAATTTTTACAAAGTAACTTAGAATCTGAAGATATATCTACAATAGTCTCAAGTAAGAGATTAGTTGAACTTTATTTAGATAAAAGTAAAAAAGAAGAATTTGATAAATATAGAAAACTTTATAAAATGTTAAAAATTGATGAAACTGAAGAAGAAAAAAAGTTAAAACAACAAGCTAAGAGTGAAGAAGAATTAAAACAAATTCAATCGAGAATAATTGCAAGACACAGAAAGATAGGTAATGAAATATTAGAACAATCAGAAGATTTACTTGAAGAAGAAAGAATGTTTGAATTATATCGTTATGGATTGTTAAATTTTGATACTGTAATTGATTATGTTGGTGTACCAGCACTTAACAAATTATATATTTCAAATGAAATAAAACCTATTGATGCTAGAAGATTATATGATGATGGAATTTTAAGTCAAGATATGATAAAAGATATATTAACAGATCCTAGTATAGAAGAAACTAAAAAATTAACATTAATTTATAGTACTTTTCCTAGTACTGACTTAGAAGATAGACAGATTAGAGATGAGTTAATAAAGTGTATGAAAAATCCAGTTGAAAATAATATAAGTTCATCAAATCATAAAAAAAGAGACAAAGACGTTGTAATTCATTCTACATCAAATAAATCTGTTACAGATCCATGTGCTAGATGGAATTTGATTTCAAAATTAGATAAAGAATATATTCAAGAATATTTAACAGATGGAACAATGATTTTTTATTTGCCTAATAAAGAAAAATATATAATTGAAAAATTATATACATCTAAACAGGATTTTGCATATGGTGCTGCTACATATATTTTAGATGAAAAATTATTTTCAAAAATGAGAGATAAAATAATAGTTGATAAAAAAGTAAATAGAAGTTTTTTAGTACAATTAAATAAAGATGAAACAAATAATGTTAAAAAGGTTGTTCATACTGGTTGGGGAAAAGCTATAGGAAAGTTTTTTGATATTGATAATCCTGAATTATATACAGAAGAGGAAAAAGAAGAGATAAAAAAATTAGCATTAGAGGTTGAAAAATCAAAAAAACCAATATTATCGGAAAAATAAATATTAATAGAACAATAAAATAAAAATACTAATATTAAAAATAAACTATAAAATAAATCAAAAGAGGATTATATGATTGATTTAAATAAAGATGTTAAATACATAAAAGGAGTAGGACCTAATCGTGCTACTCTTTTAAATAAATTAGGAATTTATAATTTAGGCGATTTAATTACTTATTTTCCACGTGATTATGAGGATAGAAGTAAAGTTAAATCAATATGTGAGCTTGAAGATAATGAAGAAGCTTTAATTAGTGGATATCCAGTAGGTAGAGTTAATGAAGTAAAAATAAGAGGAAATTTAACTTTATATAAATTAATTGTTAAAGATGAAACTGGAACTTGTAATATAACTTGGTATAATCAACCTTATATAAGAAATATATTTAAAAAAGATATAAGATATAAGTTTTATGGTAAGGTGTCAAAAAAATATAATAAATTAGAAATGCAATCACCAGTATATGAACAAGAAGAGTCAAATAAAAATACTGGAAAAATTATTCCGATATATCCTCTTACTTATAATTTATCTCAAAATGTAATTAGAAAGATTATAGAAAATGGATTAAATGAAATAAAAGGAAAATTAGAAGAACGTTTACCTGAATATATTTTAAGAGATTTTAAATTATATGATTATAATACTGCAATAAATCAAATTCATTTTCCTGAAAATTTTGCAAATTTTAATTTAGCTAAAAAAAGATTAGTTTTTGAAGAACTTTTTTCTATGCAACTTGCTTTATTAAGTTTAAAAAATAAGTATGAGGTAGAAAAACCTGGAATTCAATTTGATGAAAATGTGAAAATGTCTGATGTTATTGATACTCTTCCATTTAAGTTAACAAGAGCACAGATTAGAGTTTTAGAAGAGATTGATAGAGATATGGAAAGAAATAGACCAATGAATAGACTTCTTCAAGGAGATGTTGGCTCAGGAAAAACTGTTGTGGCTTTGATTGCAGCTTATAAAGCGGTAAAGTCTGGCTATCAAGCTGTTATTATGGCACCTACTGCTATTTTAGCTACACAACATTTAGAGTCTTTTAATGATATTTTAAAAAATTTAGATATAAAATGTGAATTATTAATAAGTGGAATTTCTAAAAAGAAGAAAAATGAGATATTAGAAAAATTAAAAAATGGAGAAATTGATATTTTAATAGGAACACATGCTGTTCTTGAGGAAAATGTTAATTTTAATAAATTAGGATTAGTTGTTACAGATGAACAACATAGGTTTGGTGTTAGACAAAGAAGTATAATTGTTGAAAAGGGTACAAACCCTGATGTTTTAGTAATGACAGCTACGCCTATTCCAAGAACGCTTGCCTTAATACTTTATGGAGATTTAGATATATCTATAATTGATGAATTACCACCAAATAGAAAAAAAATTGAAACTTATGCTGTAACTAAAGGAATGGAACAAAGAGTAAATAATTTTATAGCTAAGAATATTGATGAAGGAAGACAATGTTATGTTGTTTGTCCTTTAGTAGAAGAAAGTGAAGAAATTGATGCTAAATCTGTAATGGAAATTTATGAAAATTATAAAAACAATATTTTTCCTAATTACAGAGTAGAGTATTTACATGGAAAAATGAAAACTAGAGAAAAAGATGAAATTATGGAACGATTTAAGAACGGAGATATTGATATTTTGGTTTCAACTACTGTTATAGAAGTTGGTGTAAATGTTCCTAATAGTAATATTATGGTAATTGAAAATGCAGAAAGATTTGGTCTTGCTCAATTGCATCAATTAAGAGGTAGAGTTGGACGCCGGAGAATATCAATCTTATTGTATTTTAAAATATCAAGGTAATTCACAAATTATAAAAGAAAGAATGAAAGTTATTTCTAGTACTAATGATGGCTTTATTATTTCAGAAAAAGATTTAGAGTTAAGAGGATCAGGAGAATTTTTTGGAACAAGACAACATGGAATTCCAGAATTTAAAATTGCAAATCTTTTTGAAGATATAGCTATTTTAAAAACTGTTCAAGGACTTGCTATTCAAATAATTGAAAAAGATCCTTTACTTGAGAAAAAGGAAAATCAATTATTGAAAAAACTTGTAGATGAGAAATTTAAAAATAGAATTGAAATTTAAATTATTTATTATAGATTATTATAGATTATTATAGATAATATATAGAAGATGTATTTTTAAGTAATTGACAAAAATATATAAAGATAATAAAATATATACACTAGTTTATATTAAAAGTATATATATGAATTTATATGGAAATTTGTATGGAAAAAGAGGATGTTGAAATTGAGAATATTTTTATTATTTATTGGAACTATATCACTTGTTTTAGGTGTTAAATTTATATATGATGCTAGACCAATTGTAAAAAAATATTTTAGTTTTGGTGATAAAAATGAAGCAACAGTAGGATTAAAAATATTTGGATTTTTATTATCAATAATTGGTGCTACAATTATTTATTTTATGTTTTAAAATTTATTAATTTTACTTAATTACAAATAGAATACAGAGAGGAAAATAAAATATATGAGAGTAACTTATGAAAATAAAGATTTTGAAATCGAAAAAGGAACAAAAATAATAGATGCTTTTAGAAATGAAATAGAAAATAGTACTATCAAAGATATCATTGCTGTTAAATTTAATAATACAATAGAATCTTTGGATTCTACTATAGAAAAAAATGGTACAATTGAATTTATTAGTAGAGAGAATAAAGAGGGAAGACAAATTTATATAAGAGGGTTAATATTTCTTACATGTAAAGCTTTTTATGAAATTTTTCCAAATGCACATTTAACTGTAAATTATCAACTTTCAGATTCAATGTTTGGAACTGTTGAAAATATGGAGGTTACAGAAGATGTTATAAAAAAGGTAAAAGCAAGAATGGATGAAATTATTAGAAAAAATTTACCTATTATAAAAACTGTAATGACACAAGAAGAAGCTAAAGCTTTTTATGAAAAAGAAAATACACTTAGAGGTAGAATTCAAGTAGATGTTGAAGAAAATTTATCATTATATTTTTGTGAAGATTATTATAATTATTTATTTGGAATTATGCCTATTTCAACTAATTTTGCTACAATATATGATTTAGTAGCATATAGAAATGGTTTTCTTATTAAATATCCTAATTTGTCTACTCCAAACTCTTTAAAAGAAAATGATAATAGATTAAAAATAGTTTCAGCTATGGAAGAGTATGACAAAATAAATAAGTTGCTTAAAATAAATACATTTTATAGATTGAATAAAAAAATTTCTGAACCAGAAGGTCAAAAAGAACTAATTTTAATATCTGAAGCAATACATGAAAAGAAAATTGCTGAAATAGCAAACACTATAAGTAATCAAAAAAATATTAGAATGATTCTTATTGCTGGGCCATCTTCATCAGGTAAAACTACTTTTGCTCAAAAATTAGGTATAGCTTTAAAAATAAATGGTATGAAACCTGTTAATATTTCTGTAGATAATTATTTTGTTGAAAGAGAAAATAATCCAAAAGATGAAAATGGTAATTTTGATTTTGAATGTATTGAAGCTATAGATACAGAGTTATTTAATTCACATCTTTTAGATTTATTAAATGGTAAAGAAGTTAAATTACCTATATTTGACTTTAAAACAGGTAAAAAGAATTATTATGATGAAAATATTTTGAAATTAAATGATGATGATGTTTTAGTTATAGAAGGAATTCATTGTTTAAATGATAAATTAACAAGTTTGATACCTAAAGAAAATAAATTTAAAATATATATTAGTGATTTAACTGTATTGAATATTGATTACTATAATAGAATTTCTACAACAGATACAAGATTAATAAGAAGAATTGTAAGAGATTATAAATATAGAAATTATTCAGCACAACATACACTAAATATGTGGTATTCTGTTAATAGAGGAGAACAGAAAAATATTTTTCCATTTCAAGAAGAGGCAGATTGTATGTTCAATTCATCTTTAGTTTATGAACTTGCAGTATTAAAAAAATATGCTTTGCCTTTATTACAAGAAATTTCTGAAAATTCTCCAGAATACGCTGATGCACAAAGATTAGTGAATTTATTTAAATATATTAAAGAGATGGATTCAGATTTAGTACCTAATGATTCACTTTTAAGAGAGTTTATAGGAGGTAGTATATTTTATAACTAAAAGGAGAGAAAATGCCTAATTTTACTGTAATAGATGAAGAATTTGTATGTGAAAACTGTGGCGCTAAAGTTTCTAAACTAGGGTATTCATGTAGAAATCACTGTCCAGTTTGTTTACATTCTAAACATGTTGATATCAATCCTGGTGATAGATTAGAGACTTGTCACGGAATGTTAGAGCCAATTGGACTTGAGAGTAATAGCAAAAAAGGATATATAATTATTTTTAAGTGTAAAAAGTGTGGTGCTATTAGAAAAAATAAAGTAGCAGAAGATGATAATATGGATTTAATTATAAAATTAAGTGTGAAGGATTAGTAATTTAAATGAATAATAAACAATCAAAAGATGAATCAAAAAATGATAAAAAGTTAAAAGATAATATAAATGATAGCAAGAATTCAAAAGATGATATAAATAATAGTAAGAATTCAAAAGGTAATATAAATAATAGTAAGAATTCAAAAGATAATACAAATAATGTAGAAAAAAAAGAAAATAGTAGAAGTAGTAAGAAAATAAAAATATTAAGAATTGTATTAATTATTTTTATAATTTGTTGGGCGGTTCTTATTTTTAATTTCTCAAATGAAAATGGAGAAAAATCTTCAAATTCTAGTACAAAGTTAATTGAGTTATTTATAAAAAATAAGGAGGTAATTGAAAAAATTGACCCATATATTAGAAAAATTGCACATTATTTTGAATATGGATTAGGAGGAGTTTTATTTATTGCTTTGTTTTATACTTACAATTGGACTGATAGAAAGAGGGTTATTACATCTTTGTTTTTAGGATTATGGTATTCAATTACAGATGAACTTCATCAATCAATAGTGCCTGGTAGACATGCAAGTTTAGCTGATATATGGATAGATTTTTTAGGAATTGCTACTGGTGTTGTAATAATGATTTTTATAATAACTGCTTTTAAATTATGTAGAAAGGAAAAGATTTTAAATGATTGATTTTAAAAAGAATATAGGAGAAAAAATTTCTAAAGTTACTAAACTTGATGTAGAAGAAATAATAAGTTATATAGAAGTACCACCAAATCCTGATATGGGTGATTATGCTTTTCCTTGTTTTAAACTAGCAAAAATATTTAAAAAATCTCCACAAGTTATTGCAGAAGAACTAAAAGAAAATATTAAATTAGATGAAAATATTGAGAAAGTAGAAATTGTTGGTGGATATTTGAATTTTTATATAAATAAATTATTGTTAACTAAAACCGTTTTAACTGAAATTGAAAATTCAAAAGAAAATTATGGTTCTAGCAATATAGGAGAGGGAAAAAAAGTTTTAATTGATTATTCTTCACCCAATATTGCAAAACCATTCCATATTGGTCATTTAAGAAATACAGTTATTGGTTCAGCTTTATATAATATCTATAAGTATTTAGGATATACTGTTATAGGAATAAATCATTTAGGAGATTATGGAACTCAATTTGGAAAGATGGTAGAAGGGTATAAAAGATGGAAAGATGAATATGATTTTGAAAAAGATCCTATAGCAGATTGTATGGATATTTATGTTAGGATAAATAATCTTTGTAAAGAAGATGAAAATATTTTATCAATTTGTAGAGAGAATTTCAAAAAAATAGAAGAAGGTGATCCATATTTTGTTGAAATATGGAATAAATTTAAAGAGTTGAGTTTGAAAGAATTTCAAAAAATTTATGATTTATTAGGAGTTAAATTTGATTCTTTTAATGGTGAAGCTTTTTACTCAGATAAAATGAATGAAGTAATTGAAAAGTTAGAAAGTAAAGGAATTTTAAAAGATTCTAAAGGTGCAAAAATTATAGATTTAGAAGAAAAAGGATTAGGTGTATGCATAATTAAAAAATCTAATGGTTCTACTATATATGCAACAAGAGATTTGGCAGCAATTTTATATAGAAGTAGAACTTATGATTTTGATAAATGTTTATATGTAGTTGCATATGAACAAAACTTACATTTTAAACAGGTTTTTGAAATAGCAAAATATTTAGATATTTCTGAAAAGTATTTAAAAGGATTACAACATGTTCCTTATGGAATGGTAAGATTAACAACTGGAAGAATGTCTACTCGTGAAGGAACTGTAGTAAAAGTTGAAGAACTTTTGCATGAAGCAATTGATAGAGTTGAGAATATAATTAAAGAGAAAAATCCAAATATGGAAAATATGAAAGAACAGGCAAAAAGAATTGGAATTGGTGCAGTAATTTTTAATAATTTATGTACAACAATTATTAAAGATCAAGTTTTTGATTGGAATACAGTGTTGAATTTTAATGGAGAAACAGGTCCTTATATACAATATATTTATGTAAGAACAAAAAGTGTTTTAGAAAAAACTGGAAATATTCCAAATTTAACTGATGTTAAATTTGAACTTTTACAAGATAAAAATAGTCAAAAAGTAATTAATATTCTTTATAATTTTGAAAATGTATTAAATTCTGTTATTGATAAAAATGAACCTTCTTTGCTTGCTAGATATTTAATTGATTTAAGCCAAAGTTATAGTAATTTTTATAATGAAAATAGAATTATTAATGAAGATAAAGATATTCAAAATGCTAGATCTTATTTAAGTTGGGCTGTAGGTCTTACTTTAAAAATTGGTGCAAAACTTTTGGGAATAGAAATGCCTGAAAGAATGTAAATAAAATTTATTTTAGGAGGTAAAAAATATGAAATTTAAATGTTCAATTTGTGGTTATATTTATGATGAAAGTGTTGAAGGAACAAAATTTGAGGATTTACCAGATAATTGGGTATGCCCAATGTGTGGTGTAGGAAAAGAAATGTTTGAAAAAGTAGAAGAATAAAGTTTTCACATAATTAAATTTTAATTCCAAATAAATAAAAAAGAATTTATGGTACTCATGAAGAAAAGAAGAAATCTAATTTAATTTATTTTAATTTAATTTAATTTATTTTATTTTATTTTATTCTTTCTAAGATATTTAGTAGAAAAAATTATGTTATCTGAATAATATATAACAAGACTTTTGAATATTAATTATGTCTTAGAAAGGAAAAAAAATGGAAATAGTTATAGGGATTTTAATACCTTTTTTGGGGACAACAATAGGTGCATTAATGGTTTTTTTTATGAAAAACGTTCTAAATCCGAAGGTTGAAAAATTATTATTAGGTTTCGCATCAGGTGTTATGATTGCTGCTTCTATTTGGTCTTTATTAATACCATCAATAGAAATGGCAGAAAGTCAGGGAGTAATATCTTGGGTTCCTGCTGTTGTAGGATTTATAGTAGGAATTTTATCTTTGCTGGCTATAGATACAGTTGTACCTCATTTGGAAGGAAATGTTGTAAAAGGAATAAAAGTTAATTTAAAGAAAACTACTATGTTAGTTTTGGCTGTAACACTTCATAATGTTCCAGAAGGAATGGCAGTAGGTGTTGTCTTTGCTGGAGTTCTTGCTGGAGATGCTAATGTTACTTTAGCTGGTGCAATGGCATTAGCGATAGGAATAGCAATTCAAAATTTTCCAGAAGGTGCAATTATATCAATGCCACTTAAAAGTAGTGAAGGTATGTCAAAAGGAAAAGCCTTTTTTTATGGAGTTATGTCTGGTATAGTAGAGCCAATTGCTGCTTTTATAACTTTATTATTAACAAGTTTTGTCACTCCAATATTACCTTATTTATTATCATTTGCTGCTGGAGCTATGATTTATGTTGTTGTTGATGAGTTAATTCCAGAATCACAAAAAGGAGAACTTTCAAATTTAGGAACAATAGGTGTGACTTTGGGATTTTTAATAATGATGGTGTTAGATGTTGTTTTAGGTTAGCAAATTTTAAATTTATAACATATACTTATATTATAGAATAGAATTGAATTCTATAAAATGAGGAGGATTAATTATGGGGTGCCAAAAAAAATATTATGTGAATATTATTCCTGTAATAATAAGTATTGTATTAGCTTTTATAGTTTTTTCTATTTTTAGTGTAACTATATTTACTAATATACCAGCTATTTTATTTACAATCCTTGGTATTAGCGCCTTCTTTTTAGTTATTTTAATAATAAGTTTATTTGTAATTAGAAAAGAGGATATTTGTATTTGTAGTTATGGTTCATTATTATTACTTGGAACTTTAGGAAGTATTGTAGTATCTGGAATAGCAGCTACTATAACACTTGCAGCAACAGCACTTGCTGTATTTTTTGGAATTATAACTTTCTTTTTTGCTTTAGCAATTATTGAATTTTTCTTATTTATTTTATGCATTATAAACAATAAATGTAGAAGTAGAGAAAATTGTTGTTAATTAATACAAGATTATCTAAATAAATTAAAATACACCTAATTTAATTAGTACAAATTTAGTTTTTGTGCAATATAAATTGGGTGTATTTTTGAGATTATTATTTTGCTATTATTACTAATAGTTTAATACAAAATATTTTTATATTTTAAATTAGTGTGAAAAAGTTTTAATAATTTAATAAAAAATCTTAACAACTCAATAAAAAAAATCTAAATAATTTAATAAAGTGTTATTGAATAAAAAAAGTATATATGATATTATAAATGATACTATAAAAATTGATAATCTTATTTAAAGGAGGCTAGTAAATGATTAGAAAATTAATAAGCTGTATAGGAGAATTTAAAAAAGAAACAATTTTAACTCCAATATTTGTAGCATTTGAATCAGCTTTTGATGTTATTATACCATTTCTAATGGCTTTATTAATTGATAATGGAATAAATAAAGGAAATAGTGTTGTTATATTACAAGTTGGAATTGCTCTTGTTATTTGTTCTCTTCTTGCTATGTTTTGTGGTGTAAAATCTGGAAAATATGCAGCTAGAGCTAGTAGTGGATTTGCAAGAAATTTAAGAAAAAAGATTTTTTATAATGTTCAAGATTTTTCTTTTTCAAATATTGATAAATTTTCTACTTCAAGTATAGTAACAAGACATACAACTGATATAAATAATGTTCAAATGGCTTTTCAAATGTCAATTAGAATTGCAATTAGAGCACCATTAATGCTTATTTTTGCTTTAATAATGGCGTTTTTTATAAAAGCTAAGCTTGCTTTGATATTTTTAGTTGCTATTCCATTTTTATCAATTGGATTGTATTTTATAGCTGTTTCAGCACATCCAATTTTTGAAAAAGCAATAAAAATATATGATAATTTGAATAATATTGTTCAAGAGAATGTAAGAGGTATAAGAGTTGTTAAATCTTTTGTAACAGAGGAAAAAGAAATTAATAAATTTTATGATGTTTCAGATAAAATTTATGACCAATTTTCAAAAGCTGAAAAATTAGTTGCTTTAAATAATCCACTAATGCAGTTTACAGTAAGTTCTATTATTGTTTTAGTTTCTTGGTTTGGTGGTAAAGAAATAATTTTAGGTGGTTTAACTACAGGACAATTTACAAGCCTTATTTCATATACAATGCAGATTTTAATGTCTCTTATGATCTTATCTATGATTTTAGTTATGATAATGATTTCTAGAGCTTCATGTGAAAGAATAGTTGAAATTTTAGATGAAAAGAGCGATTTAACCAACAAAGAAAATCCAATAAAAGTTGTTAAAGATGGTTCAATTACTTTTGAAAACGTAGATTTTAGTTATGTAAAAAAAGAAGATAAATTATGCTTAAAAAATATAAATATTGATATAAAATCAGGCGAAACAATTGGTGTAATTGGAGGTACTGGTTCTTCAAAATCTACATTTGTACAATTAATTCCTAGACTTTATGATGTTACAAAAGGAAGTGTAAAAGTTGGTGGTGTTGATGTTAGAGATTATGATTTAGAAACATTAAGAAATCAAGTTGCAATGGTTCTTCAAAAGAATGTTTTATTTTCTGGAACTATTAAAGAAAACTTAAGATGGGGAAATGAAAATGCAACAGATGAGGAATTAATAAAAGCTTGTAAGCTTGCTCAAGCACATGAATTTATTATGCAATTTCCAGAAGAATATGATACATACATAGAACAAGGTGGTACAAATGTTTCTGGTGGTCAGAAACAAAGACTTTGTATTGCAAGAGCACTTTTAAAGAAACCTAAAATTTTAATATTAGATGATTCTACTAGTGCTGTAGATACAAAAACAGATAGTTTAATTAGAAAAGCTTTTATGGAAGAAATTCCTAATACTACTAAAATAATAATAGCTCAAAGAATTTCTTCAGTAGAAGATGCTGATAAAATAATTGTTTTAGATAACGGAACAATAAATGGAGTTGGAACTCATGAAGAATTACTTGCTTCTAATGAAATTTATAAAGATGTATATTATTCTCAAGTGAAAGGAGGCCAAGAGTAGATTAATATTATGGAAAAAAATGAAAATATTAAAAAAAGACCAAAAATTGATTTTAAGATTTTAGGTAGAATAATAGGGTATTTAATCAAAAATTACAAATTTAAATTATTTATAGTTATTTTTTGTTTAATTTTAACTACTGTGTCTTCTGTCGCTGGTAACTTATTTTTGCAAACTTTAATTGATGATTACATTGTTCCATTAATTGGAGTTGAAAATCCAGTATTTACTTCTCTTATGCATGCTGTAGGAATAATGTGTGTGATATATTTGGTTGGTATTATTTCTAGTTTTCTTCAGAGTAGAATAATGGTCGATATTACTGAAGGAACTCTTAAAATAATACGTGATGAGATGTTTGTTAAAATGCAAAAATTGCCTATAAGATATTTTGATACACATACACATGGAGATATAATGAGTTATTATACAAATGATACAGATACATTAAGTCAAATGATATCTCAAAGTATCCCTCAAGTATTTTCTTCATTTATTACTATAATTACAGTTTTTGTATCAATGGTTATTACAAATATATATCTTACTTTGGTTGTTATAATTTCTTTATTAATAATTCTTACTGTTACCAAAATGATAACTGGAAAAAGTGGAGGATATTTTATTAAACAACAAGAATCAGTTGCAAAATTAAATGGTTATATAGAAGAAATGATTAATGGTCAAAAAGTTGTTAAAGTTTTTTGCTATGAAGATAAATCAAAAGAGAAGTTTGATAAATTAAATGATGATCTTTGTGAAAATGTTTATAATGCTCACAAATTTGCAAATATATTAATGCCTGTTAATGGTGCATTAGGAAATGTACAATATGCTCTTCTTGCTTTAACAGGAGGATTACTTGCAGTTAATGGAATAGGTAATGTAACAGTTGGTTTAATTGTATCATTTTTACAATTAAGTAAAACTTTTATTAGACCTATAAATCAAGTTTCTCAACAATTAAATTCTGTTGTTATGGCACTTGCTGGAGCAAAAAGAATATTCTCATTAATGGATGAAGAACCTGAACAAGATAATGGTTATGTTACTTTAGTAAATGCAAAATATGTTGATGGAGTATTAACTGAAACTACTGAAAAAACTGAAATGTGGGCTTGGAAATATTTACATCATGATGGTAGATTAGAATACATAGAAACAAAAGGTCACATAGAACTTAATAATGTTGATTTTGGCTATGAAGATGGAGAATTAGTGCTACATGATATTAGTTTATATGCTAAACCTGGTCAAAAAATTGCTTTTGTTGGGGCTACTGGTGCGGGAAAAACTACAATTACTAATTTAATTAATCGTTTTTATGATATAGAAGATGGAAAAATAAGATATGATGGAATTAATATTAACAAAATTAAGAAAGATGATTTAAGACTTTCTCTTGGTATGGTTCTTCAAGATACTAATCTTTTTACAGGAACAATAAAAGAGAATATTAAATATGCTGATGATAATGCAACAGACGAACAAGTAATAGAAGCTGCAAAGCTGGCTAATGCACATGATTTTATTATGAGACTTCCTAATGGATATGATACAGAATTATCTGGAGATGGAGCAAATTTATCTCAAGGTCAAAGACAATTATTAGCTATTGCAAGATGTGCTTTGGTAGATCCTCCAGTTATGATTTTGGATGAAGCTACTTCTAGTATAGATACTAGAACTGAGAAAATTGTTCAAGATGGTATGGATAAACTTATGAAAGGAAGAACTGTTTTAGTTATTGCTCATAGATTATCTACTGTTAAAAATGCAAAAGCTATTATAGTTTTAGACCATGGAAGAATTATTGAAAGAGGAAATCATGAAGATTTAATTGCTCAAAAAGGAACATATTATCAATTATATACTGGTGCTTTTGAATTAGAATAAGAAATAAAGTATAAAAAACTCCAAAGTTTTATTTAGAATGGAGTTTTTTATATTATATAGATTATTGTAACAATTCTATAATATGGAGATTTTACCTAGAATTTAAGATTGATAAATGTGATGTTAAACTTCTGTAACTAAAATTACATTCCTTTAATATTATAAATAAAGAGAGTTAAAGGAGGTGATTTTATGAAGTGTAGGGAATCAATTAATCCAAAAAAATATTTGTATGAATTTGACAAAATATTATCTCAAATGGCATATAAAATGAAAAATACAAATATTACTAATTCCATTACTATTAATTTTATAGAAAGTATGATACCACATCATCAAGCAGCTATATATATGTGTGAAAATTTATTAGAATATCCTGTATATCCAGAATTACAGAAAATAGCAAGAAATATTATTAATATGCAAACAAGAGGAATAGAACAAATGAGAGAAATAGCAATGACTACTAATGGATATATAAATACTAGACGAGATGTTAGATTATATGAGAAAAAATTTTTTTGTATAACTAAAAAAATGATTTGTAGAATGAAAAATAGTTTAAGAAGTGAAAATATTAATTTGAATTTTATTAGTGAAATGATACCTCATCATGAAGGTGCAATAGAAATGTGTAATAATTTACTTAATTACTGTAT
>CANQEK010000001.1 GCA_947594985.1 uncultured Clostridia bacterium | reverse complement strand
TTTAATACTTTAAAATTATTTTTAAATACTCTTTATATGATTTCTGAAACTAACAAAGATTTAGATTTTATAACTTCTATTTTTAAGATAAGAATGCTTAAAATATTAGGATTTTCTCCTAATGTGCAAGAATGTGTTTCTTGCAAAAAGAAAGAAAATTTAGAAAGATTTAGCATAAAAGATAATGGTTCTAAATGTAAAGATTGTGCAAAACAAGATACTGGTAGTATCGAAATAAGTGATGCAACAAGAAATGCTATGATTTATATAATGAAAGCTGACCCTAAAAAAATTTTTTCATTTGAATTATCAGAAAATTGCAGAAAAGAATTGGAACTTATATCAAGTTTATATTTAAATGAAAAATTGGAAAAAGAATATAAAATAGAAAAATTATTTTAGTAAAAAATAATTTTTAATTAATAAAGTAAATGAATTATGTGAAATTAAAATTAAAATAAAAATTACTTGCCAAAATAATGAAATACTTATATAATGATTTTACTAAAATGGATAGTACAAAATCTATAAAATAGAATTAATTATTATCTAAATAAAAATAAGAGGAGTGATTTTATGAATATAACAATAACAGGAAAAGAATTAAAAGTAACAGAAGCTATTAAGGATTATGTAGAAAAGAAATTAACAAGAGTAGAAAAATATTTTGGAGAAGATAATATTGATGTAACAGTTACAATAAAAAAAGAAAATGCTACATCTGAAATTGCCGAAATATATGTAACAGTAAAAGGAGTTTCTTATAAAGCTGTTACAGAAGATAAAGATTTATATGCTTCTATAGATAAAGATATAGATATCTTGGAAGGACAAATAAGAAAAACAAAAGCTAAAAGAGAAAAAATGATAAAAGATTCATCAATAAAACAAATGAATTTTAGTGGAATTGAAGATATAAAAGTAGAAGATGAAATTGTAAAATCTATTTCTTATGAATTAAAACCAATTTCTGTAGAAGATGCAAAAATTAAATTATCAGAAAAGAAAGGAAATATCTTTTTTACATTTGTTAATATAGACACAGGAAAAGTAAATGTTATTTTTAAATTAAAAGATTCAAATAATTATGGATTAGTGGAACCAGAAGAATAATAAATTTCCAAAAATTACTTGTTTAAATTCTATTTTAATGCACAAGATATATTTAGAAAATACATTAAATATTAAATACTTAATTATTCGTATATAGTATATATACGAATGATTAGCTATTTGAATTAAAGTGTTTTCTAAAGAAAGTGGTGTGAAGCAATTTACTAATAAAGTAAAGTAGAAACCACCATTAAATTCGGAGGTGAATTAAAATGGCAAGAAGTAATAAAAACGTAGTTCCAGAAGCTATGGATTCATTAGAAAGATTCAAATATGAAGTTGCTAGTGAAGTTGGTGTAAATCTTAAAAATGGTTATAACGGAAATATATCTGCAAGAGATGCTGGTAGAATCGGTGGTAACATGGTTAAGAAAATGATAGAACAAGCTGAAAATCAAATGGCTAACAAATAACTAAATGATTTTTTATGATTGAAAACAGGCGAGAGAAATCTCGCCTATTATTTTTATTATTTTGTCATCAAAAAATTATTGTCAAAAAAACTTTTAATGATATAATACCAAAGAGAAGTATGGATAAAAAGAAAGGATAAGAAAATATGTATAAACTAATAGCAATAGATTTAGATGGAACATTGCTAAATTCACAAGGAGAAGTTTCTCAAGAAACTAGAATAGCTTTAAATAAAGCAAAAGAGCAAGGAATAGAAATAATTCTTGCATCTGGTAGACCTATAAGTTCAACAGAAAGTTTAGCTTTAGAACTTGGAGTCGATAATTACTTGATTTCTGGGAATGGAGCAGCAGTATATGATATAAAAAAACAAGAAATAATATATGATAGATTTTTAACAAAAGAACAAGTTTTAGATATAGCAAAACTTTGTGAAGAAAATAGTTTTTTTTATAATGTGTATACAGAAGATGAAGTACTAGCTAGTTCTTTAAATTATAACATTTTATTCTACCATAAAGAAAATGTAAAAAAAATTGAAGAAAGAAGAACACATATAAACATAGTTCAAAGTATTTTTGAATATATAAAACAAAGTGGAAAAGAGAAGTTTTTAAAAATTACTGTATGTGATGAATCTAGATTTATATTTAATAGGATAATGAAAAGATTAAAAGAAATTGAAGGAATAGATGTACTAGATGTTGCATATATGTCTAAAAAGAAGATAAAGTTTGGAACTGAAGATATAGATATACAATATTATTATACAGAAATCACAAATGAAAATGTCAATAAATGGAATGCTATACAATTTCTTTTAAATAATTTAAATATAAAAAAAGAAGAAGTTATGGCTATAGGTGATAATGTAAATGATAAGGAAATGATTGAAAACGCTGGACTTGGTGTTGCAATGGGAAATAGTAATCCTAAAATGAAAGAAATAGCAGATCAAATTGTTTCTGATAATAATTCGGAAGGTGTTGCAGAAGCAATAAAAAAATTTATTTTTGGTTGTTAAAGATGTAAATTTAACAATATTATTACAAAAAAAATAAGTTTTAGTTACAATATTCCAATTCATTGATTTTAATATGAAATTATTGTAGAATAAAGTAAATGATATTTTGAAAAAATATCAAAAAAAATAGTTAAATGTCGAAAAATTTTTTTATAGGATAAAGGGAGGAATATTGATATGGCAATGAATCCGATGCAGAGAAGAGCTAGAAATTCTTTTTTAATAGGATTTTTAGTATCACTAATTATTATGGCTGTAGTGGTAGTAATTTTATTATATAGAATGAAAAGCTTAGATGATGCTAAAAAAGCTTTAGAAGCTGAAAATAAAAATGTTTATGTAGCAGCAAGTGATTTAAAATCTGGTGATACTATAATATTAGATGAAAATTTTAAAATGGATACTGTTAGAACAGAAATATCTGAAGATGAAATAATTTCAGATGATGATTTTCAGTTTTATGATAAAGATGGCAATATAGTAGCAAAATATAATAAAGAAGGAGAACAAATATACAAAGAATTAGTTATGAGAGTAAATGTACCTGCTGGAACGATTGTAACTAAAGATATGTTTGTTGAATCAGGCAATGAAATAACAGATTCTGACAGAATTATGGAATTCAATATGATTCAATTACCATCTCAATTAAAAAATGGAGATTATATAGATATAAGATTGGCAACTTCAGATGCTAGAGATTATATAGTTTTGTCAAAACTTAAAGTTTTAGGTTGTACAGATACTAGTGTGTGGCTAAAAGTTAATGAAACAGAATTATTAACTCTTAATTGTGCAATAATAGAATCATATTTAATGGCTGGCTCAAAATTATATGCAACTCAGTATATAGAAGCTGGAATGCAAGATAATTTGATACCTACATATGTGGTAAGTAATGAAGTTTTAGCATTAATGAATAAAGATAACAATGTTCTTGATAAAGACGAAATAAGAAATAGATATGAAGAATTAGGAAATCAAGAATTAAGACAAGAATATTTTGATAGTATATTACAAAAATATCAAGATCAAAGAGATTCTTTAGTAGAAAGCGGAATAAATGATGAAAATGAAAAAATTAAAGCAGCTAGACAACAATTTGTGGAAAGTTTAGAGGGAACAGAAGATATAGGTTACGAAAGATAATTTTTGGAGGAGACTATGAATAAAATTGCTTTTATAGGAAGTTATGATAAAGCAGATATGATTATTTATATAGCTAAAATATTAACTAACCTTGGAAAAAAAGTATTAGTGATAGATTCTACAGTATTGCAAAAAACCAGATATATTGTTCCAACTATGAAAGCATTTAAACAATATATAACTACATTTGAAAATATAGATATAGCAGTAGGATTTGAAAATATTAATCAAATAAAATCATATTTAGGAAATGTAGAAAATTTAGAATATGACTATCTTTTAGTTGATATCGATTCATATAGAGGATATTATTACTTTAAGATAAAGACAGAAGATAAAAAATATTTTGTTACTTCGTTTGATATATACAATCTAAGAAGAGGACTACAAATATTTAGAAAACTTGAAGAACCAACAGAAGTAACAAAAGTATTATTTACAAAAGAAATGTTAGCTGAGGAAGATAATTATTTAAATTATCTTTCAAAAGGTTTAAAAATTAAGTGGAATGAAAACATATTATATTTTCCATTTGAAATAGGAGACCAAACTGCTATATTTTCTAATCAAAGATCTGGTAGAATACAAATAAAAGGGTTAAGTACACAATATATAGATGTTATATCTTTTATAGCTGAGGAAATATCTGGAGAAAGTCAAGGCAACGTCAAAAAGGCTTTGAAACTGATAGAAAGAAATTAATTCCTGGAGGAAAAAATGGCAATAATTGGTTTTTGGAGTGGAAGCAAAAAAGAGTCTGGTCAAACAGTTTCAATATCAGCAATTGCAACCCATATGGCTGTTGAACACAATTATAAAATACTATTAGTTGATGCAACATTTAATGATGATACAATGGAAAGATGTTTTTGGAATGTAAATAATTCTAAAAAAGATCCTGTTAAAGCTTTAAATCGTGGAAAAATCGATATTTCATCTGGTGCAGAAGGATTAGTTAGTGCTGTAGCAAGTAATAAAGCTACTCCTGAAATAATTACTAATTATACAAGAGTAGTCTTCAAGAACAGATTGGATATATTATGCGGTTTAAAAACTAAAGTACGTCAAGATTATATAAAATCTTTAATGTTGTATAAAGATTTAGTGAAAACAGCAGATAAATATTATGATTTAGTATTTGTAGATTTGGAAAAAACATTAGCTGAAGAAACAACAAAGACATTATTACAAGCTTCACATATAATTGTATATAATTTCACAAAAAATTTGAAACAGGCAGATGAGTATCTTTCTAATATGCTTATAAACAAGGAAATTTTGAAAAAAGAAAAAGTAATGCCATTACTTTCAAATTCTGATGAGAATGTAGTGTATAATGTAAAAAATGTAACTAGATATATTGGAGAAAGAAGAGAAATTGCTACAGTACCTTATAACTCTAGTTTCGTTAAAAATATATCAGAAGCTGGAGTAGCACAGTTTTTTCTTACTACTAGACTTTCAAATAAAATAAATGATAAAAACTCAAATTTTGTTAACTGTGTAGAAGATGCATGTAAAAAAATAATTGAAAAATTGCAAGAATTAAATTATAAAGTATAAATTTTAAAGGGAGGAGAACCTTTTAAATGAATATCCCAAATATAGCTTTAATATTTGTTATAATAGTAGCTGCAGTATCAGCTATTGTATACATGATTAGAAAAAATAAAAATGAAATGATTGAAGAAAATGTCGAAATTGATGATAAAACTTTTACATTGGATAAAATGGTTAAGTTTGTTAAACAAAGATTAGACGAAATTACAAAGATAAACCTATATGATATAGGTTTATCTGAAGTTGAATTAAAAAGAAGAAGAGCAAAAAAATATGAATTAAAGAAAGCTTTAAAAGGTTGTACATATGGTGATGTTAATGATAAAAAATATGTTAAAGAATTAATATATGATTTATTATCAAAAGAATATGGAGTAGATGAAACTAATATTGCAAAAGCAATTCCATTTGATACCCCATCACTACTTACTGCACAAGATAAATTTGATATTTTAATTCACGAATATAAAAAAACATTTGCATACGAAGCTTTAACAGAAATTATAAAGAAATATAATTTAGCATCATTAAAATTTGTTGAAGGAGAAACAAAACCTTGCTATGTAATAACAGCTGAAGAAATAGATGATATTTACGAAAAAGAAGAAATACACTTAGATTTTTCAGATAAACTTGAAGTTGTTGTACAAAGAATTTATCAGAAATATAAAGGTTTTAGTAGTATAGATGAAATAAGAGATATGAATATAGATGGTGTTTCTGGTGGTGTTTCTGGTTTACCGGAATCATTTTTAAGCCAAGTAGCACAAACAGATGGAGATTATTTAAAACAAGCAATGGAATCTAAAATACCTAGAGCTTGTGATGCAATATGGATATTTTTCCAAGGTAAATCTATACGTTTATCATTTTTATCATTTGGTAATGAGGCAGAATTAAAAAGAGTATGTCAAAATATATATAAATATAATAATCCAGGTCAATTGTCAGATACAAATGGATATAAAATTAATGAAATGAAAGATGGTTCTCGTGTTGTTGTTGTAAGACCAAGCATGTGCGAAACATGGGCATTCTTTGTAAGAAAGTTTGACGTAAAAAGAGCAACTCTAGAACAAATAGTTAGATTTGAAGGAAAAGAAGAAACTATTGAATTATTAAAATTTTTAGTAAAAGGAGCAAGAATTATTGCTATAACAGGAGAACAAGGTTGCCGGAAAAACAACAATGCTTATGGCAATGATAGAAAATATATATGAAACAATGAACCTTCGTATTACAGAAACTGCTTTTGAGCTTCACTTAAGAAAAATATATCCAACAAGAAACATTGTTTCAATGCGTGAAACAGAAACTATTTCTGGACAAGATTGTTTGGACGTACAAAAGAAGACAGATGGTTCTGTTAATATAATTGGTGAGGTTGCAACTGATCCCGTAGCATCTTGGATGATTCAATCAGCGCAAGTTGCATCTAAATTTACATTATTTACACACCACGCAAAAACATTTCCTAACTTAATAACAGCATTACGTAACTCAATGTTAAGAACTGGTGTTTTTAAAGATGAAAAGACAGCAGAAGAACAAGTTGTACAAGTTTTAAACTTTGATATACATTTAGTAAAAGATTTTAGAGGTAGACGTTACATAGAAAGAGTTACAGAATGTGTACCAGTTGAAGAAAAAAATGAATACACATTTGACCATAGAAAAGAAAAAACATTAGAAGGAAAATTTGATAAATTTTTTGATAATGCTACTATATTTTTCTCAAAAGAAACAAATAGAGAATTATATAAATATCATAATGTACTTGAATTTGTTGATGATACATATGTTTTAACAAATCCAATTTCTCCTGAAAACATAAAAGGAATGAGAGAAAACATGAATGATGCAGATGTAGTTGCATTTGATGAATTTTTAGAAAGAAATTGGGGAATTAAACCTCCAAAACTTCCAAAATATAATGAGGAAGATAATGAATTAATTATAGAAGAACAAAAAATAGAAGAAAGAGAAGAACCTATTAAGCAAAAAGACGTTTCTCATGAAACTACAAGCATTCAAAGAACTTCTGATCATTTAGAAAGACCACATCATGTACAACCAAAGGCAAGTAAACAACAAATTGAAAGACAAATGAAAAGAAGACCACCATCACAAAATAGACCAAATTTAAATGAAGAATAATTTGAGAAAACTTATGCAGAAGGGAGGTAATAATTAGATGTCAGCAAATATGTTACTATACTTCATAGGTGGAGTATGTGGATTGTTTGCAATAATAGTATTGGTATATGTTATACTTAACAAAAAAATGCAAACAAAAGAAACTAGATATGTAAGGCAATTGGTTGAAGGAACAAAAAGTTCTGCTTTAAGTTTAGAAGTATTTTATCAAAAATTTTACATACAAGTTGTTAAAATTCCGTTCTTGAAAAGATATGCATTAAAATTAAGAAGAAGACTTGAAATTATAAATCTTGAAGACGAATATTTAACAAGAAAGCAAGTGGCTCAAATATTGTTTAAAGCAATATTAGTAGTTATACCTTTAACAGTACTTGTAATACGTTTAACATTATCAAATTATTTACTTATGTGCTCATTATTACTTTTCGAATTATTCTTTATAGAAAGTCTTATGGAAGGCATGGTTGATGGAATAGATAATAAGCTTTTAAAACAACAATTAGACTTTTTTGCAGAGATAAGACATGCATATCATGAATATAACATGGTAGAAGAAGCTATATATGAAGTTGCACAAGATGATGAAAAAGAAGTTTCAAGACAAGCTGAAAAAATATATGAGGTTTTAATTTCAGATGATCCTGAAACAGAATTAGAAAAATATTATGATATTGCTCCAAATAGTTTTTTAAAAGAATTTGCAGGAATATCTTATTTAACAAAAGAATTTGGCGATAGAAAAGATAAAGATGGAGCATCTTTATATTTGAAAAATTTAAATAATATTACTCAAGAGATGCAGATAGAAATATTAAAAAGAGATAAACTAGATTATGTATTTCAAAGTTTATCTATGATTTCTGCATTACCAATATTATTTTTAGATGCAGTAAAAGGTTGGGCAATTAGTCAGTTCTCTTTTACAAGACAATTTTATAATGGTACTTTAGGTTTTTTAATACAAGTTGGACTTATAATACTTACTTTCATATGTTATATATTAACAAGAAAACTTAAAGACAATGGTAGTGTTAATACAGCAAGTAATATGGAAAATCCATGGCAAGCAAAACTATATAAGAAAAAAATAGTAAAAAAATTTGTTGATTATTTTATACCAAAACAGGGAACAAAAGCTTATAGAAAAATAGTACAATTATTAAAAGATGCTGCTTCGAAATTAAAAATGGAGTGGCTATATATAAATAGATTATGTATAGCAGGGCTATCATGTTTATGTACTTTAATTATTTTAATTGCAGCACATAAAATGGCAATTAATTATCAATTTACAGAGCCTACATCTGATTTTAATTTACTAGGAACAATGAATGAATCTCAAGAAAGAAAAGCTATGGAAATAACTGAAAAAGATAATTATTTCCTAAAAAAATATCAATATGATTATTCTATAACTCAAGAAGAATTAAATGAAGAAATAGCTGAATCTGACCAATACGGTTCTAGCTCAGCAGAAGAATTAGAAAAAGTAAATGAAAGAATATGGAAAAAATTACAAATAGTTCAATCTGAATACATAAAGTGGTTTGAAATATTAATAGCTTTAGTTATAATGGTTATAGCATATAATGTTCCAGTTTGGTTATTAATTTTCCAAAAAATAATGAGACAAATGGATATGGAAAATGAAGTAATGCAATTTCAAACTATTATATTAATGCTTATGAAAATTGAAAGAGTTAATGTTGAAATGATTTTAGAGTGGCTTGAAAGATATTCTAATATATTCAAAGAGCCAATAAGTAGATGTGTTAACAATTATGAAAGTGGACCTTGGGAAGCATTAGAAGAACTAAAAAATGAAATATCTTTTCAGCAGTTAATTAGAATTGTAGAAAGCTTACAAGCAGCTGTTGAAAAAATACCTATAAGAGAAGCTTTTGATGAATTAGATACAGAAAGAGCATATCATCAAGAAAAAAGAAAAGAATCAAATGAAAGAATGATTTCAAGAAAATCTATGATTGGTAAAGTTATAGGCTTTGCACCAATGGTAGCACTATTTGTTATATACTTAATTGCACCAATGTGTATAATTGGTATGACAAGTATGACAGAAGCTTTTGATACAATGTCTTCTATGCAGTAAAATAATATTAATTATAATAAATTTAAATAATCTTGTTTAAATTTGAAAAATATATTTATAAAGAAAGGATAATCAAAATGGAAAATGCAGTAAAAGCACTAGAAATAGCAGCAGGTGTTTTAATAGGAGTTATTTTAATGGCATTGATTGCATATTTCTTTAGTTCAATAGGGAAATTTCCTAAACAACAAGATGATACAAAAACAACTGAACAATTATCCAAATTTAATCTAGAATATGAAGTTTATGATAAGAAAGGAATGTATGGAACAGATGTAATATCTTGTTTAACAAAAGCTCAAAGTAACAACGAAAAATACGCAAAGGGTGGAGCTTATTTAGGAGGAAGCAAATACGGAGACGACTATTTAATTAATGTTTTGGTAAAGCTAAATAGTGATTTAACAGAAAGTATAAGAGTATATAAGATTGACAACAATGAGGAAGTAGAAGTGTTAGGTAGTGATGCGATAATAATTAATCATCATGAAGTAACGTTAAAAAAGGCTGGCTTTACTAATTTTAATAAAAAGGTTACAACGTTTGAAGAAGATAATAGATTAGAAAAAAAATCTTATTCCAAAGAGGTTGAAAATATTGATACTACTACTGGATATACTGTATTATATGATAAGAATAATCGAAATACAGCGACATTTTTGCAAACAATGATAATTAAATTTGCAGGTAATAATATGAAACAAGTTGTATATAATCGAGGTGAAGGAACTGACAAATGGAGTCGAGCTGAATGGGAAACTGTGTTATATGATTTTAAAACAAGAAGATTTAAATGTGATGGAATAAAATATAGTGATGTAACAGGAAGAGTTAATGAAATATATTTTTCAGAACTAGAACATTAAAATATAAATAATAGGAGCAAATTATGGAAAATGGAACAAGAGCTCTAATTATGGCAGCAACTGTTTTTTTAGGAATAATGTTATTTTCAATAATGGTATATCTATTTAGAGCTGGAGCTGAAGTTAATCAAGATTATGATCAAAAACAAATTGATAATCAATTAGCTTTATATAATTCTAATTTTGAATTATATAATGTTGAAGATAATACTATTATGGATATTATTTCTGTTGCTAATTTGGCGTATAATGTTAATGAAGAATCAGATTACGATAGTGAAAATTCAATGAAAATTGAGATTCGTTTTAACAGCGAATATTTTAATAGCAAAACTTTTATAATACCAAATACAAAAGAAAACGGAATTGGAAGAAATAAAATATTCGACAATAAAAGAAAAAAGTTTATTTCCATATATGATTTACTTGAAAAAAATATAACAGAATTAGGTATAAATAAAGGAATTGGTGGCTTAGATGATATGAACTTAAATGAAAAACTAACTACTACCAAAAAAGATATAGATACAAATACACCTATATATAAATATTTATTTAGATGTATAGGAGTAGAATATAGTTCAAAAACAGGAAAAATTAAATATATGAAATTTGTAGGATACAAAAATTCAAGTTGGGAGGATACACCATAGATTTTAAATTATAAATATATATTTATAAAATATTTTAAATAAGTTCAATAGTTATTGCAATATTGTTAAAATTTGTGTAAAATAAAATAACTGAAAACAAATAATAAATTAGCTTAAAAATTGAAAAAAAGTCGAAAATATGGTATAATTATAGTAGGTTAATAATGAAAAAAATAATGATAATTTCAATAGTTTTAATTATGCTAATAGTTGGTATTTTGTTTTTCTTTGTGATAAATTATAAAGGGTATCAAAAAAGAGAAGATGAAATATCAAAATTTAATTTGGAGTATGAACATTATAATATTGATAACTTAAATGGATTAGATATCACTACTCTTATAAATAGAGCTATTAGTAATAATGAAAAATATGCGATTCCAAAAGATGAAGAAGGCTTATATGTTTTAGATGATAAATATAGTATTGAAATATATGTAACAATGATTATTGATAATACTACTTACAGAATGGAAAGATTAAATAAAGCTGACATGAATGCCTTTACAAGATATTTTGGAGAAGTTAACTTCAAATGTACAGATATACAATATCATAAAAAAACAGGAAGAGTTTCATCAATGACATTTGAAGCAACAGAATACTAAAGTTTTTAACGTTTACTAGAAAATAAATCTAGATAAATTTTAAATAAAAATAAGAATAAAAATAATGCAAAGGAGGAAAAGTTATGGAGAATGCTTCAAAAGCACTTTTAATAGCAGGTGCAATTTTGTTATGTATTTTGATTATAGCTATTGGTATGTTTATTTATAGTAGTGCAAAAACAAATATAGACGATTCTATAACTCAAATGTCAAGTCAATCAATAGATGCTTTTAATGCTATTTGGGAAAATTATGAAGGTAAACAATCTGGTGCCCAAGTAAAATCTTTGCTTGGAAAATTAATTTCGAATGCTAATACATATAGAGAAGAGACAGCCAATATTCCAACTGTCGAAATTAAAGACGGACAAATTAGTGCTAATACAAAACTTGATGAAACAAATAAGATAATAAACACTCCAAATTTAGAAAGTGGTGTTGCTGGCTACATTAATTCTTGTGGTGATTTTAAATCACAAGTTGAGTCAAAGCACCAATACATAGTTAAATTTGGGTATAGCAAAAGTGGCTTAATTAATAAGATTACTATTGATTATAATAAAGAAGCGAACACAGAATAATAATAATTTCAAACGCTAATACATATATATGACATAACAAATATTCCAAGTGTCAAGATTATGGATAGAATTAATTCTAATGATAACACTACAAAATCAATAATTATATCTAAAAGTAATCAACTTGCTAATTATATTAGTGTTTGTGGTGATTTAAAATCAAAAGTTGAATCAAAACACAAATATAAGGTTACATTTAGATATAGCAAAAATGGTTTAATTAATAGCATTAAAATTAATTATTAAAACAACTATTTAAATTTATTAGTATATTATAGGAATTATTTTTATAATTCCTATAATATAATGATTTAAAAACATAAAATATAAAGAAAGGGTATAATATGGATGATAATCTAGTACAAGCATTAAATATGGCTTTTGGCGTTTTTGTACTGGTAATAGCTCTATCTCTAGGAATGTATATGTTTTCAAAGGTAACTACTACAGCAGAAACATTAACATTTTATGCTGATACAACTGCATACTATGACAACATAGAAATGACAGAAGTTCCTGAAGGCAAAGACGGAACTACTAGAATCGTTGGCGCCGATACAGTTATACCTACTTTATATAGATATTATAAAGAAAATTTCTGTGTTAAAATCTGTGATGCTAACAAAAAACTAATTCAAATTTTTGATGTAAATTTGGAAGGAAAGGTTAATAGTGCAATAGCAGATACTAGAGCCGAAAATCAGTCAGATTCTTCTCCAAAATCTAATTACGCTTACAAAAAAATATATAATGATGAAAGCAAACCATATTATTTATTTGGAGCACCATGGTTAGGTAGCACAGAAAATATAAAAACGAGAATAGACTATTTTATAAATGGGAAAGCAGGGTATATTAATAATACATATGTGGATTATTCAGAGAATGTTTTTTCTGAAATTATAAATAATCCTGAAAATAAAAAAAAGTTTCAGTTTGAAGAACAATTTATTAGTTATTCATATACTGGTCAAACAATGGAAACTGAAGATGGTGATACTTTAGTTACAGGAGCAAAATCAAAAGATAAGATTGTTATAATTTACACAATAAAAGAGATTTAAAATTAAAAATACTTATAAGTTGTATTACTATTTATAATAATTTATACTAAAGAAAATATAATAAGAAAGTTAATAAAAGATTTATAAGGAGGATATTATGAGTGATACATTAATTACAATAATTGCAATACTATTGGCTGCAGTTTTAATGTTCATATTTCCATTATTATCAGTTTCAGAAAGAAGTGATGATATATCACAATTATCAGTGGAAACAGCAACAACAAAGTTTGTTGATAATGCAAGATCTGTAGGAAAAATAACAATGCAGAATTATACAGATTTAGTATCAACAATTAATGCTACAGGAAATTCCTATGATATTGAGATGGAAATTCAAGTTCTTGATGAAAATATTGGTAAAAAGTCAGCATGGACAGAAGGTACTGTAATTGGAGAAAATACATATTATTCAATATATACTTCTCAAATAGTTGATGTGTTAGAAGATAAAGGAGTTTATGTAATGAAAGAAGGAGATAGATTTTCTACTAGTGTAAAAAACACTAATAAAACGCTATCTCAAGCAATAAGAGGCGTATTCTATTCTATATCTGGCAGTGATGTATATACTATAGCTGCTCAACATGCTGGAATAGTTACTGCAAATGGATCTTATTAGAGAATAATAATTAGAAGGAAGTTATAAATGAGATTACAAGGTTTAGGTGTTTTATTTGCTTTAATTGTATTACCTATAATCTTAGTATTAACTTATTACATACAATTACAAGTAGATACAATTAATTTACAAAATCAATATGATTCAAAATTATTGAAATCGACATATGATGCAATGTCTGCATTTGAAATAAATACAGCAAATGAACAATTGTCATCTGTGTCGGATTCTTTACGTACAATAATAGAAGCATCTACAAATGTTTTTTTTAGTACAATGGCAACAAATTTTGGAATATCAAATGCTAGTAAATCATATGTAGAACCTTATGTACCAGCAATTTTATATACATTATATGATGGATATTACATTAATTCTCCTACGAAAGTGCCGATAGTTTTAACTGACTCTGAAGGAAATGCTGTTTCTGTTGGAGATAAGGGAGTTACAAAAGAAGGCGACCATTATAAATACGTTAGCAATGATAAATATTTATCTTATGACGATCTGGAGGAACAGAATAAATTAGATTACGGACAATTATTATATTATTTAGGCAATGATACAAGTGATTCAAAATATACTGCAGATATCACTAAGGCAAAATTTGAAACTAAAAATGTTTTAAAAACATACATGCCATATTCTGCTCGATATATCAATGAAACTAATAAAATTGATGTAACTATCATATATACGTTAGATAATTATATAACGGTGGAAGGAACAATTAATGAAATTTATTATACAAAATCTGGATATTTGTTACCATATCAAGATACTAGTAATATAGAATTATTCGATTCAAATAATAATAAACTTGATTTAGATTCATCAAATTATAATCAGAATGATGTTCAAGAATATATTGAACAAGGAAATCAATTTACAGTAACGTTACCTGATAGTAATAATAAAATAACAATTATAAGTGATGCAGGAGAAGAAAAAAAAGCTTTAGAAGAACAGTTAATAGAAAATCCAACTGATAATGATATTCAATATAAATTAGATAAGATGTCTGCTGTTGTATATTATACAAAAGCAAAAATATTTTCTGATTGGGTATATGAAAATTTAACAGATATTCGAGAAAGTGATTTAGTTGAGATTTCTGGAATTAAATATCAATCTATAAATGGGGAAGAAGATACTACTCATAATTTTAATAGTGATATGCATATCTTTAATACATCAGAAAATTCTGAAAATAGAATAGGAGAATTTGCAAAAGATTCAAGTTTTTATAATCATAAATTAAATGTAATAAAAAATTCTATCCAATATAATTTAAATTTAGCAATGTCTACATATAATGCTAATGTTTCATCAATTGCTTCTGATTATGCTATGCCAGTTATATCAGATGAAGAATGGGATAAGATATTAACAAATGTATCAATTGTTTCATTTATGCAAGGATATAGTTGCGGGTTGAAAACATATAATAATTATAAAATAGTATCAAGTATTAATAATGAAATTTCTGTTGATAAAGATTATATTTATTATGTAAAGAAAGGTGACTTTAATAATCAATCAACAGAATATCATAAAATTGATTGTGAAAAGCTATTGAATAATTGTACAGGAATCAATGATGAATATATAGCATTTACTTCTAAAGAAGTAAAATATGATAAAATATATGATGATACTAATTCAAAATATAATTATGATCATCAAAATATTGCTTGTTATGACTGCATAAATGATGGTAATTATACAAGTTCTGATATTTTTGTTGATAATGATGGTGATAATATTGATACAAAAAAGAAAAAACAAAGTTTAAGAACGGCTTATTATATTGGTGTAGCAAAATGCAGGAATAATTTATATAAAATGAATGCTGTTGAAAATTCTCAAGGTTATGAAATTGTTACAGATGAACTAAATGAAAAGTCTATTAAATTTAGTACAGTTAAAGCTCTTGAGATTACATATCAAGGATTAATTGATAATGAAGAATCATCTACTGCACTTTTTTCTTGTGATATTTATGATGGCTCAACAAAATTAAATACAGAATCAGTTTTATTTGTTAATAACTCAGCTAATATAAATACTGTAATAATTAATCTTGATTCAGATGTGACTGGAGAAGATGTTTTTAGTAAATTAGTTTTTCAAAGAATTAAATCAGAAGATGTTCATGTAGATATTACGGGAAAGATTCAAGATAGAATTATACGGTGTTAAAGTAATTTATAAATAAAAATGATGAAAGTATTATAAAAAGCTTATAAATTTATAAATAAAATAATTATAAATGGTTAATATAATTTTATGAAAAAAGTAAAATTTATATTAACCATTATTTTTTTAAGTATAGTATATGTTTATGTAAGTTATATTACTCTTATTCCTAAAAATATAGTTTTAATAAATGGAGAAGAATATAGCATAAAAAAACTTCCTGGAATAGAAATAATAGAAACAACAAAAACATCTAATAATAATTCAGATATAAGTAATATTGAAATTAGAATGTTAGGAAAAGTTTTATTAAAAAATATTACAGTTACTACATTGGATAATATAGATGTTGTTCCAGTTGGAAAAATAATTGGCTTAAAATTATATACAAATGGTGTTTTAGTTGTTGGAATGTCAGAAATTGAGGATAAGAATAATATCCTTAACAAGCCATATGAGAATTCTGATATTAAGGCAGGAGATACAATTTTAAAAATAGATAATAATGAAATAGAAAATATTGATTCATTAAAAGAAGTTGTAAATAAATCAAATGGTAAAAATTTAAATCTTACAATATTAAGAAATGGTACGGTTGTAACAACAAGTATAGTTCCAATTGAAACAGATAGTGCAGAATATAAGTTAGGACTTTGGGTAAAAGATGCAGCTACAGGAGTTGGAACAATGACTTTTTATGAACCAACAAATAATTATTTTGCTATATTAGGACATGGAATTACAGATAATGATACAGATAATTTAATTAATATAGATTATGGCGATTTAGTAACTTCTAAAATAATTTCTCTAAAGAAAGGAGCAATGGGGATACCAGGAGAAATTAAAGGAACAATAGTAGGTCAGCCAACAATTGGAAATATTTTTAAAAATTCTCAATTTGGAGTTTTTGGCAAATTAAAAAATCTTACAAGTTTAAATATAGATATAAGTAAAAAAATGCAAGTTGCTTTAAGAGATGAGATTGAACTTGGAAAAGCAAGTATTATTTGCTCTCTAGATAATAATACATCTAAAGAATATGATATAGAAATCGAAAAAATATATAAAGATAATAATTACAATAATAAAAGTATGTTAATAAGAGTTACAGATAATGAATTAATAAATCAAACCGGAGGAATAATAAGAGGACTTTCAGGAGCACCAATTGTACAAAATGGGAAGTTCATTGGTGCAGTTACAAACGTTCTTATATCGAATCCGGAAATTGGTTATGCAATATTTGGCGATTTAATGATAAAAGAATTAAATAGAATTGACTAAAAAATTAATTATTATTATAATAAAAATATAAAGTTATAAAATGTGATATAAATGGGAGAATAGATGGAAAAACTAATAATTATTATAGTAGCATATATAATAATGATATATTTTATTAAAAGTAAACTTATTAAAAGCTTTTTAATAAAGTTAAAGAAAAAAAAATATTATAATAAAATAGTTTTTATAATAAAAATTTGTATAATAATTATTAGTATTATATTTGTAATTTATCAAATTATATCCATTTTAAAAGATATTAGTTCAAAAAAAGAGTTTGATAGAGAAAATTCTAAATATGATCAATTAATTTCTGAGGAAATAGATTTTTATAGTAATGCAATAAAAAAAGAATATAAAAATCAAAAGCCAGAAGAACCATATATTCCAGAAAATTTTGAATATGTTGAAGGAACTTGGAATACAGGATTTGTAATACAAGATGAAAATAAGAATCAATATGTTTGGGTTCCTTGTACAAATAAAGATAATACAGAATTTGTTAAATTAGAAAAGAGAAATAATTCATCAGACCCTTTAATTAGCAAAGATTTATGTGCTGATTTAGAATATAAAGATTTTGTAAATAGTGCTCTAGAAAATGGAGGTTTTTATATATCTAGATTTGAAATAGGAAAAGAAAATGAAAAACCCGTTTCAAAAGCTAATTCAGAAGTGTGGAGCAATGTAACAATTAATCAATCTTTAGAAATTGTTAGTAATATGTATAAACAAGAAGGAATTAATTGTAAATTAATTAATGGATATGCTTATGATACAACATTAGAATGGATAAATAGTACAAATGTTGCAGATATAGATATTATTGATGCTACTAATGAAAAGATTTATACAGGAAGAAAGAAATACAATAATATTTATGATTTTATGGATAATGTAATGGAAATTACTATGGAAAATAGTTATGGAACAGTAATAATAAGAGGATTTCCATATATTGTAAACAAAGATACTAAAATGATAGTAGAAGAAATGGGACTTGAAATGTATGAATTTGATAGATTATCTATTCTTGAAAGTGACAGTAGTTTTTCAGGTAATACTATTTTAAGTTTTAGAACAGTTTTATATAAATGATTTATTTATATAACTAGAAATGTTTAAAATATTTGTTAAAAATGAGAAATTAACAAGATATCTGCTAATTTCTCATTTTTCTATTTTAAAAGCATTGTTCCGATTTCTGTAACAGTTCCGGCACCTAATGTTATAACTATATCATTTTCACTAGTATTATTTTTTATATAAGAAACAACTTCATCAAAATTAGGAATATATAGAGCTTTTTTTCCTTTTGAATTAATTATTTCAACTAAATCTTTTGATGAAATATTATAAATATTTTCTTCACGTGCAGCATAGATATCTACAATAATAATGTTATCAAATTCTGAAAGTGAATTTGCAAAATCATTAAGCAATAATTTAGTTCTACTGTAGGTATGTGGTTGAAAAATTACCCATGATTTATTATATTTTTTATTTTTAATAGCATTTGCTGTAGCCATAATTTCAGTAGGATGGTGAGCATAATCATCAAAAATACTTACATTATTTTGTAGTTTTCCTTTAAATTCTAATCTTCTTCCAGCGCCAGTAAATTGTTTTAGTGATTTACTTATAATATCTTTTGAGATTTGATAGTAATCACATACTGCTATACATGCTAAAGCGTTTAGAATATTATGCTTTCCGGCTACTGAAAGTTCTACAGTAGTATAGAAATTATTATTTTTATAAACATCAAATTTAGGAAAGCCATCATCATTATAATAAATATTTTTTGCAATAAAATCAGCATTTGAATTATCTATACCGTAAGAAATAAATTTGGATTTTACAATATTTTTTAAATTATAACAATTGATATCATCAGCATTTGTAACTAGGAGACAGTTTTCATTTAATAGCAAAGCAAATTCATTAAAAGTTTTTATTATATTATCAAAATTTTTATAGTAATCTAGATGGTCATTATCAATGTTTAAGATAATTTCAGTTTTAGGAAAAAATTTTAAAAAATTTGCTTTATATTCACAAGCTTCTAAAATAAAATAATCACTATTTCCAATACGATAATTTCCTCCAATTGAATTTAGAATAGCACCGACCTCAATTGTAGGATCTTTTTCTGCATTAATAAAACATAGTGAAATCATAGAGGTAGTAGTTGTTTTTCCATGTGTACCAGATATACAAATTGTTTCTTTATACATTTTTGTTAAATAACCAACAAATTCACCTCTACCAACAATAGGAATATTATTTTTTTTAGCTATTAATATTTCCGGATCTTGTTCACTTATTGCAGCTGAATATATAATTAAATCAGCTTTTTGTGAATTATTTAAATCATGACCAATAGTAGTTGCTATATTATGACTATTTAAATTATCTGTTATTTTGCTTCTAGCAATATCAGAACCAGTAACCATATATCCCCAATTTTTTAATGTTTCTGCAATTGCACTCATACTTATTCCACCGATACCAATTAGGTGAATATGATTATATTTTTTTAAATCTATTGTTTCTAAATCCATTTTTTCCTCCTAAAATATATAGAAATTATACTATTATATGCTAACAATTTCAAGCAAATTAATTAAAATTCAATTGTCAAAATCCAACAAAATTAGTCATAATTTAGTTATAAATAAAAAAGAATGAAAAATATACAAAAAAAAGAAGGAAAAAAACTTTTATTGTAGAATAATTTTATTAGTACATAGATTGAAAAATGTATGTACTAAAACTAGAAGAAAGAGGTGCCTAAAATGCAAATAACAGATGTACGTTTAAGAAAAGTAAATTTAGAAAACAGAATGAAAGCAGTAGCTTCTGTAACATTCGATGGTGAATTTGTAGTTCATGATATCAAAGTTATTGAAAGTCAAAATGGATTATTTATAGCTATGCCAAGTAAAAAAACTCCAAACGGAGAATTTAAAGATATAGCTCATCCAATTAATGCTGAAACAAGAGAAAAAATTCAAAAAGCAATTTTAGAAGCTTATGAAGCTCCTGATGCTGAAGGAGAAGAAGCAGAAACAGCTAGTGCTAAAACAGAAGCATAGTAGTTTAAATTGGATTTCGAAAAGCGTTATTAAGTAACGCTTTTTTTGTGTATTTTATGTAAAAAAATATATAAATTTATATTGTTATTTTAGAAAATATTATATATAATATATAATATTAAAAAGAGAGGGAAATAGTTTGAAAAAATTTTATAAAAAATAAAGCAAAATTATATGTAATACCAAACTATAGGCGCCTTCCGAGCGAAGCAAGAAAGGAATAGAATTTATTATGGATGAAAATAATGATGTGATTGAAGATATTCTAATAGGAGCAAATGACACTGGTAATAGAAAAAAAGGGAAAAAAGGTATAAAAATAGCATTTATTATATTACTATTATTATTAGTGGCGCTACTTATTGGATATAAAATTTTCACTTCAATACCTATTTCTAACAAAGATTTATTTATAAAAAGTATTTCTAATGCAAATGTAAAGAATTTGTTTTCAAGTGATATATTAAAAAGTATATCAGATAAAGCTGTAAAAGAAAATAGTGAAAATACTAGTAAAATAACATTTTCTTCTAATGAAGAAGTAGATAATATAGATATAAGTAATTTATCTGTAGATTTAGTTACTAGAAATGATGTGAAAGACTATAAAAATTTTTCAGAATTAACATTAGCTTATTCTGGAAATCAAATATTAAAAACAAATTTAGTATTTGCTGAAAATGAAATAGGTATTTTCTCAGATGAAGTATCTGATAAATATATAGGATTACATCTTGATAAATCTAAAGAACTATTCGATCTAGATTTTGATTTAAAAAAAGAAATAGATAATATAAGAAATGCTCAAAAAATAGATTTAACAAATGATGAAAAGAAAGAATATTTAAAGAAATATATAGATTTAATTATAAACGACTTAAATGAAGAAGAATTTTCTACTCAAGAAAATATTAGTATAGAAAAAAGTTCTGGTAATGTAGAGGTTACTTCTTATACTTTACAATTAAGTCAAGAAAAACTAAAAGAATTGCTTATAAAAGAGTTAGAAACGTTAAAAAATGATCAACAATTATTAGAAAAATTAATTGTTGATTCAAAAGATTTAGACAATAATGATTCAGAAAATACTAATTCAGAAAATATTGTTTCAGAAGATGAAAATATAAATAATGAAACTATTGAAAATAACGTTGTAGAAAATGATGATACAGAAGATGAAACAATATTTGAATCAAGAACAACTTCTAGTACTGATCCTGTTTCAGCAAATTCTAATAGTGCAAATGAAGAAGAAAATGAGAATGAAAAAAATATAGATTTTACTAATATTCTTTTGGGAAGAAAAATTAATAATTGTACAGTAAAAGATTTACAAAATTATATAGATAATCTTATAAAGGAAATAAAAAAAGTTGAAGGAAAAGGATTAACAATAACAGTATATGCCAGCAAAGAAAAAACAGAGAAAATTTCTGTAACTTTGCCAAATGAAAATACTTTAGATTTGGAATTATTAAAAAATGAGGAAAAAGATAATTCAATAAAATTAACATATTTATACAATGGTGATGATAATATATTAAATATTTTTAAAGAAGACGTAGAAACATATTCAGCAGAAAATCAAATGGATTTTAGCGAAACACCAAAAGATCAAGTTAATGGTTTTTCTTTAGAAATTAGTAATGTGGAAAAAGAAGCAAGTAATTCTATAGATGTTAAATATTGTTATATACAAGATAAATCTATAAATCAAAAAGTAACATTAGATTTTGATGTTAATGGAAATTCAAATGCTAATAAATATGAGTATGATTTAGTAATAACATTTTCAAATGACAAATTAGAAACAAAGGTAATAGTTGATAATAATATTGAATTTGGTGTATCACCAGAAATTAATGATTTAAATGATAATAATTGTGTATTTTTAGATGAGTTGTCAGAAACAGAAAGATTAACAACTTTAATGAATTTATACACGAAAATTTTAGAAGTTTATAAAAATAAAATGGAAGAATTTAATTTCCTAGATACAAATGTAAATTCATCTGGATTTACTATAGAAACTCCAAACAATGAACCAACTATAACTATTGATGAAGCACGTGATGCTCTATATAATAAAGTTTCAATTATGATGAGAGATGCAATAGATAATGAACAAGATTTTACAATTAAAGATTTAACCGATTTAACTATTGATGGACATAATGTAACAACAACAATAACTGAAAATGAAGCAATTATAACAGTTGATAATTATAAATTTAAAATAGATAAAGAGTTTGACTTAACAGATGTTGAATAATATATTCTAATGAGGAGAGTAAAAATGGAAAATAATAAAAAGATTAAATTAATAGCAAGAAGAGTAATAATTGTAATTATTTTAATCCTAATTTTTATATTAATTTTATTTGGACTTATAAAGCTTATAAAGCTAATTTTTGCTAAAGAAAAAATAGCTGGAAATTTAGCTAATACAGGCCTTGTTTATGAAGATGGAGATTTAGTTTTCTATAATAAATATGATAAAGGAATTGTAAAGTTAAAAGGTGGAGAAGAATATCAAATAACTAATGAAAGTGCATCATCTATTACAGTTATTGGTGATACTGTATACTATTTAACTATATCTAGTGCAAATACAATTGATTTAAAATCAGTAAAAACTAATGGTGATTCTTTAACAAATATTAAAACTTTATCAACTCCTCTTAGTAAGTTTTATATTGTAGATGGATATGTTTATTATATTACAAATAAAAATATACAAGGTATAGCAAAATTATCATTAGAAACTCGTGAAGAAAAAATATTAATATCATCAAACGTTCAAGACTTTGTTATAGAAGATGAAACAATATTCTTTACCGATAATGTAGGATATTTACATTCTACATCAATTAATGGAGATAATTCTAAAGATATTTGTAAAGATTACCCAATTAAAAAAATACAAGTATTAAATAATTGGATTTATTTCTATAATGAAAAGGATAATTGTTTATCTAAAATAAAAAAAGATGGCTCTAAAGTGAAAACAGTATCTACTTTTGTAAATAATGAGATGTATAATGTAACTAGTAAAAATATATATTACTACGATTCTGTTAATGGTCAAATATGTAAAAGTGATTTAAAAGGAAAGAAGTCAGTTCCTATAGTTTCTATATCAACACAAGGACCTAAAATTAATATAGCAAATGGAATTGTATATTATTTAGATGATAGCAAAAACGAATCTCAATTATATCAAATGTTTAGAGTAAAAGAAAATGGTGGAGCAACAAAATCAATAGATTATTAAAAAAATATTGACAATTTGGTTATATAAATGTATAAATAAAGTGGAAATTTTAGGAGGTAGCTATGAAATTAGGAACTGTTGTATATAATAATAAAATATATAATTTAGATTATATGTCAACTGAAGAAATGGAGCAACTCCTTAAAATAATTACAGAGGAACAAAAGAAAAGTTTTGATGAAGCTAAAAAAATTATAAAATAGAAGAGGAGGGCTTTACTTTGGAAACTGAAAAAGAACAACAAAAGTATAGAATATTAGAAAATTTATATGAGCAATCTGAAGCTAGAATAAAGACAGCAGCTATAGTGAAACGAGCTTATATTGATAAAATTTCTCAAAATTTAATAAATGAAAAAGTAAATGCCCAATTGAATTCTGTGAAAGCTGGAATTCATGATATAAATCCTAAATTTAAAGAAGGATCTAAAAATTATGATATAACAAAAAAAATGGTTTCTGAAACAATGGCAAATTATAAAAGAGCTTTAGAAGAATATAGTGAATTTTTTGATGGAAAAATAGAACAATTAATATTGAGAAAAGTTGAATTACAAGCAAGTTTAGTTGGAGCTATTATTAATGAAGATTATTTAGAAAAAACACTTACAAGAAGAAGTAATCAAAAAGAAAATGACGGTGCAAAAAAATCATTTAAAGATAATATTAAATTAGCTTTAGAGCAAGTAAAATATATGAAAAAAAATGATATGCAAATAGATCCAATTGCTATTTCTAAAATATTAGATCAACAAGATGTAGTAGAAAAATTGGATCAAGATCTTTCAGATAATTTAGAAAAAACAATTCTTGATAAAAAGAATAATGAAAGTGATATAGAAAAAATTGAAAAGGAAATATTTATGATTGATGGAGAAATAGAAAGAATTAATGAAAGAAAGAAAAATTCTATTTATGAAGCAATGGAAGTTGGAAGTAGAGTAATGACAATTAATATACGTAGACCGAAAATGTTTAAAAAAATAACTAGATTTTTTGCTAGTAGATTTAATGCTTCAAAAATTGTTGAAACTGCAATTATAGCGCCTTTAAACATTAGAATAGAAAATTTTAAAAATAATGAACTTGCTACTATGAAAGGATAATATTTTTGAGGAAGGGAGATAATTCAACTAGAAGGCTTATGCAAAGTGTTGAATTAAAATAAAAATGGAAGATTTTTTAGAAAAATTAAATACTTCTTATCGTAATGGTCTAAACCCTTACAATAACCCTATAAAGTATTGGAAAAGATCTTATTCTCCTATTATTGATGTTCAAATAAAAAATCGGAGAAGAAGAACGTGATATAAGAGAATAAAAAAGATTTTAAATATTGAAATTTTAATAAAAATATGTTATTATCTAAAAGAAATATAAAGTAAATATTATAACCGTTAGTAAAAAGCAAAGTAAGTAAATTAAAAATATATTAAAGAGAAAACAAATGTTACGCTGAGAATTTGTTTATATATAGTTTACTGAAATTTCACTTTTGAGGTTCTTATTGTGAAAATAAGTAGTGATAAGCGTTTGTTACGTTATAACTATAATGAGGTTAATTAAGAAAATAATTAATGAAGTTAGGTGGTAACACGTAAATTATACGTCCTATTTATTAGGGCGTTTTTTTTTATAAATAATAAATTAAGAAAGGAATTTGAGCAAATGAAAGAAAGAATCGAACAAATTGTAAATTCTGCTAAAGAGAGAATAAATAAGATTGAAGATTTACAAGAATTGCAGGAATTAAAAGTAAGATTATTAGGAAAGAAAAGTGAATTATCTGATCTTTTAAAAGGGTTAGGGACAGTTGCTAAAGAAGAAAGACCTAAAATAGGAAGTTTAGTTAATGAAGCAAGACAAGAATTAGAAGAAAAAATTGGAACAGCTGAAAAAAAATTAAAAGAAAAAGTAATGAATCAAAAATTAGAGAAGGAAAAAATTGATATAACAGCACCAAGTACTAAAATCACTAGAGGAAGTAAACATCCAATTAATAGAGTTATTGAAGAAATTCAAGATATTTTTGTTTCTATGGGATATGATGTTGTTGATGGGCCAGAACTTGAGACAGACGAGTTTTGTTTTGAAAGATTGAATCTTCCAAAGGGGCATCCTGCAAGAGATATGCAAGATAGTTTTTATATAACTGATGAATATTTACTTAGAACTCAAACATCTTCAGTTCAAGCAAGGACAATGTTAGGAAATGAAAATAAAACTCCTATAAGAATGATCTGTATTGGAAAAACATATAGAAAAGAAGATGATGCTACACACTCACATCAATTTAATCAAGTTGAAGGATTAGTTGTTGATTATAAAGAAAAGAATATTTCTCTTGCAGATTTAAAAGGAACATTAGAAGTATTTATGAAAAAAATGTTAGGGGAAAATACTGAATTAAGATTTAGACCAAGTTATTTCCCATTTACTGAACCTTCTTATGAAGTTGATGTTACTTGTTTTAAATGTGGTGGAAAAGGCTGTTCATTATGTAAAAAAACTGGTTGGATAGAGCTATTAGGTTCAGGTATGGTTCACCCAAAAGTTTTAGAAATGAACGGATATGATCCAGAAAGATATTCTGGTTTTGCTTTTGGTACTGGAATTGATAGATTAGCAATGTTCAAATATGGAATTACAGATATGAGATATTTATATACAAATGATGTTAGATTTTTAAAACAATTTGATAGAAAAGATAATAATTTTTAAAAAATTAATATATTATTTTATAAGAATAGGAGAAAATATTATGATATTAAGTAGAAATTTCTTAAAAGATTATATAGATATAGATGAGAGTATTGATATAACAACTTTAGCTGAAGATATGACTAAAGTGGGAAATGAATATGATTTGGCATCAGAATTAATTCCAGCGACTAATTTAGTAATTGGAAAGGTTATAGAATGTGTAAATCATCCTGATTCAGATCATTTACATTGTTGCAAAGTTGATATTGGTACAGAAGTATTAAATATTGTTTGTGGAGCGCCAAATGTTAGAGAGGGAATTAAAGTTATTGTTGCCTTAGTTGGAGCAGAACTTCCAGGAGGAATAGTAATAAAAAAAGGAATTATTAGAGGTCAAGAATCTAATGGAATGATATGTGCATTATATGAGATTGGTATAGATAAAAAATTTTTATCTGAAGAAGATAAAAATGGTATTCATATTTTGGACGATAAGGCTCCAATTGGAGAATCTCCAGCAAAATATATGAAATTAGATGATAGTATAATTGATTTTGAACTTACTGCAAATAGAGGTGATTTGTTAAGCATTTTAGGAATGGCATATGAAGTTGGAGCAATTTATAATAAAAAAGTTAGATTACCAGATTTGTCACATAATGAGTTTGGAGAAGATTTAAATAATTCTTTTTCAGTAAAAGTAAATACAGATAATTGCACTTTATTTATTGCTAGAAAAGCATTAAATGTTACTATAAAAGAAAGCCCAGATTTTATTAGAAACAGATTAATTGCTTGTGGAATAAGACCAATCAATAATGTTGTTGATATAAGTAATTATGTAATGTTAGAGTGTGGTCAACCATTACATTTTTATGATGCTGATAAGCTAGAAAATGTTATAGAAGTTAGAATGGCAAATAAAGGGGAGATTCTTACTACATTAGATGGAAATAAAAGAGTATTAGAAGAAACAGATATTGTTATTTCTGATGGAAAAAGAGCTATTGGGTTAGCTGGTGTAATGGGTGGATTAGATACAGAAATAGTAGGAACAACCAAGAATGTATTGATAGAATCAGCTATATTTAATAATGTAAAAATTAGAAAAACATCTAATAAAATACTAAGAAGCGAAGCAAGTAATCGTTTTGAGAAAGGATTAGATCCTGCTAGAGCTTATATGGCAATGGAAAGAGCTGTGAAATTACTAGAAGAATATGCAGATGCACAAATTCAAACTGGAAAAGTAGTTTATGATGTAACAAACAAAGAATATAAAGAAATTGATATTACAGTAGATGATATAAATAGTTTATTAGGAACTAATATAACTAATGATGAAACAATAGATGTTTTTAGAAGATTAGATTTTGAGACAAGTGTCAAGGACAATATAATTACTGTAAAGATTCCTACAAGAAGATTAGATATTTCAATTAAAGAAGATTTAATTGAAGAAGTTGGAAGAATTTATGGAGTTAATAATATAAAAGGAAAATTACCAGTTACACCAATAAAAATAGGCAGTGTTGATAAAACAGATATAGAAATTAGAAATAAGATGATTTCGTTAGGACTTAATGAAACATTATCTTATATTTTAATAGGTGATAAAGATGTTCATAAATTTACTTCTGATGAATTTGAAGAATTAAAATTATTAGCTCCAATGACAGAGGAGAAAAATGTTTTAAGATATAGTTTAATTAATTCTCTTTATAAAATTTTTGAATACAATAAAGCTCACTATATAAAAGATGTTTCTATATTTGAAATAGGAAAAGGATTTTGGAAAAAAGGCGATATATATGGTGAAGATAAAAAGCTATGTTGCTTAATGACAGGAGAATATTATTTAGGAATAGATACAAAGAAAAATGTTGATTTTTATGTTATTAAAGGTGTTGTAGAAGAAGTTTTAGATTACTTGGGATATGAAAATAGATATAGTTTTGTTATACCTAAAAATACAATTTCAGAATTTCATCCAGGTCAAGTTGCTGAAATAAATGTTAATGGAGATATTGTTGGGGTTATTGGAAGAATTCATCCAGAAATATCAAAAGATTCTGTTTATGTTTTTGAAATTAATTTAAATAAATTGTTATCTAAAAAAGTTTCAAAAATGAAATTTAAGGATATTTCTGTATATCCAACTGTAAATAAAGACATTGCTTTTACTATTGATAAAAATGTCACAGCTGATGAAATTTCCAAGGTTATAAAAAAGGCAGGAGGAAATTTACTTGTAAATTATAAGTTATTTGATATTTATACAAATCAAATTTTAGGAAACAAAAAAAGTGTTGCATATTCATTAACATTCGGATCAAATAATAAAACATTAACAGATGAAGAAATTAATCCAATAATTGAGAAAATCATTGAAAGTTTGCAAAAAGCTTTTAATGCAGAGCTTAGAAAATAAGTAGTTATAATAATATGAATTAAAAATATAAATCAAGTTTTTATTAATTGAGTAATAATATTATTAAATTAAAAAATATTATAAAATTAAATAAAAATATTATAAAATTAAATAAAAATATTATAAAATTAAATAAAAATATTATAAAATTATTATAAAAATGTTATAAAAATAGGGTTGACCATAAATTTTATTAAGGTTATAATAAATTTGATATTTAATATATTTATTTAATGTGAGGTTAATGAGAAATGATAAAATTTTTTAAAAATCTTTCATTACAAATGAAAGTAGCAATGATAGCTATCCCAACTATAGCTGTAACAACAGGTGTAGGAGCATATGCATATAAAAAATTAAGTTATACTCAAAAAGATATACAGGTTGTTAGTGCAGCAACAAAAAATTTACAATTACAAGAAGATGTTGTTCCAGAAATAAAAGAAGAAGTTGTAGTTGTACGTAAGGATAGTACAATTGATGAACCATTAAAAGAAGAAGTTACATTTGGAAATATGACTGTAGAGGTTCCTAAATCAAAAGTTGCACCTAGAAAGTCAGCAGAAGATCCTGAAAACAATAGAAAGAAAGGTGGAGCAGAAGTTTCACAAGCTGATACAGCTGCAATGTTTGAAAATACAGGAGTAAAATCTTATGGTATAGATGTTTCATCATGGCAAGGAAATATAAATTGGGCTGCAGTTAAAGCTAGTGGAATTGATTTTGCAATGATTAGATGCGGATATAGAGGTTATGGTTCAGGGGCAATAATGGAAGATGCTTGCTTTAAACAAAATGTAAATGCCGCAACTGCAAATGGAGTAAAGGTTGGAATTTATTTTTACTCAGCAGCTATAAATGAAACAGAAGCATTACAAGAAGCTATATGGGTTGCTCAAAAAATTGCTACATATAGAATAACATATCCAGTTGTATATGATTTTGAAGAATTTAATAGAAATAGATGTGCAGGTGTTGATGGAGGTCAAGCTGCAAGAAATGCATTAACATTTTTAAATTATGTTCAATCACAAGGTTATGAACCAATGATATATGCTAATAAAACGGATATAGGACGAATGGGAAGAGGAAATTTCTCTTGTAAATTCTGGTTAGCTCATTATACATCACAAACAGATTATGCATCAAGTTATCATATGTGGCAATATACAAGTGGTGGTAGTGTTCCTGGAATATCAGGAAGAGTTGATATGAATGTAGCATTTTTCTCTTATGGTGCAACAGCAAATGCTAAACATACCCATGATTTTAATACACTTGTTCCAAAAAGTGAACAAAAAGCTACTTGCACAGCAGATGGAAAGAAAATTATGAGATGTTCTTGTGGTGAAACTCAAGAAGTAGTAATTCCTAAAACAGGTCATAAATTTGGTAAATGGGAAATTATAACAGAGCCTACCGAAGAAGAAGAAGGATTAGAGAAAAGAGAATGCAGTATTTGTAAACAAGAAGAAACACAAAAAATTGAAAAATTAAGTCATACTCATAAATGGGAAGAAGATAATGATGTACCAAAAAAAGCGGCTACTTGCACAGAAAATGGAAGTATAACATATAAATGTTCTAAATGTGGAGAAACTAAAGAAGACATAATACCTATGACAGGACATAATTTTGTTAAAGATCCAAATGGTAGTATTGAAGCTGGTTGTGAAACAGATGGAAAAGATCATTATAAATGTTCAAAATGTGGTGAAACAAAAGATGAAACACGTGATGCTTTAGGACATCAATTTGATGAACAAACTGGTATTTGTAGTAGATGCCATAAACAAAATCCAGCAAAAAAACCGGAAGAAAATACTAATCCTGAAACAAATCAAAGTGTAGAAAATTAAATTAAAGTAAAAAAGTGCCCTTAAATAGCATGTTGCTATTTAAGGGCCTTAATATTATAAAAATTTTTTTAATCTGTTTATATTATTTTCTTGAAGTCTAATAAAACCATTTAATATGTCTTTAACACTTTGTGTTGCTTCTGGGCTTTGATTTAATAATTTAAATCCTTTTATAACTCCCATATCATATCCTTGAATTAATAATTCAGATAATTTTGTATTGGAAGTATCAGTCATTGTATTCATTTGAATTCCTGTCCATCCCATAACTTTTTGAGTTACAGGAGTATCATCAGGTATTTCACCTATTTTAGAAAATTCATCATTAACTTTATTTAAAGTTGTTTGATATGTTTTGTATTGAGTACTAAGTTCATCTCTAAATTCACTATCTGAACTTTTTTCAGATACTTCTTCTAATGAAGACATTCCCATAGTTACTCCTTTATGAATTTCATTTAATATTGTTAAATCATCCATATAAAATATTCCTTTCTTGCGTTACTTGAAGGTATATATTGCAAAAAAATTTTGAACTAAATCCTTCGATTCTTTTAATTTTATTATTTACATATAAAGTTTTTATATTCAAATTTATAATAATTATTTTGTGATTAAAAATTGTTCAAATTTTTTCAAAAAATTTATTATAGAGTAAAATATTTAGATAATTCAGTAAAATTTTATTTTTTGCAAATTAAATTAATCTATGATTTTGTTGTGTTGACACTAATTTATATATGTGCTATATTAAAAAACAAATTAAAGTATTGAAAAATATTAATATTTAATAAGTTTATTTGAAATAAAAAAGATATATAAACGTTATTTATAAAAAAATTTTATAAATGTATAATAATTAAAAGATATATAAATTAAATAGTATTTTTTATAAAATTTTATAAATATATAATATTAATAGTGAGGGAAGATAAATGGATTGGACAAAAGAACAAAAAGATGCAATAAATAAAAAAGGATCTAATTTATTAGTTGCAGCAGCTGCTGGAAGTGGAAAGACAGCAGTTTTAGTTGAACGAATAATTCAAAAAATTTTAAAAGAAGGTATTGATATAGATAAACTTTTAGTAGTTACTTTTACTAATGCAGCTGCTTCAGAAATGCGTGAAAGAGTATTAGAAGCAATATATAAAAAGATTGATGAAGATCCAGAAAATGAAAATTTACAAAGACAAGTTGTACTATTAGGAAAATCTAATATATGTACAATTCATTCTTTTTGTTTAGATGTGATAAAAAATAATTTTTTTGAGATAGATTTGTCAGCAAACTTTCGAATAGGAACAGAAGAAGAAATTGAACTTTTAAAACAAGAGGTATTAGAAGATTTATTTGAAAAATTGTATGATGAAGAAAATCCAGATTTTGCAAAATTAGTAGATACATATACTGGATATCGAGGAGATGAACAATTAAAAGAAATTGTTTTAAGAATATATAATTTTATGCAAAGTGCGCCATTTCCTAAAGATTGGCTAGTAGAAAAAATAGAAATGTTTAAAAAAGTAGAAGATCCAGATTTTTCAAAAAGTCCTTGGGGAAAAATTCTAATTAATAATTTACAAGAAGAAATTATAGATGGAATTAACAATTTAAAAGCAATTAGAAATAAGCTAGAAAAGTATTATGAATTAGAAAAATACAAATTAACAATTGAATCAGATATTGAACTATTAAAACAAGTATATGATGCTACATTTGTATCATGGGATAATGCGTATAAAATAGTAAAGGACATGAAATTTGCAACTTGGCCACAAAATAGAAAAATTGTTTTAGAAATAAAAGAAGAAGCTAAAATTGCTAGAAATGCAATAAAAACTAAAATAATGAATACATTAAAAGAAACTCTTATATATGATTCACAATCTGCTTATAATGATATTTATGATATGTATGAAATTCTAGATATTCTTAAAAATGTAATAATTAAATTTGATAATGAATTTAATTATAAAAAAAGAGAAAGAAATATTATTGATTTTAATGATATTGAGCATTATGCATTAAAAATATTATTAAAAAAGAATGAAAGTGGAAAATATGTTCCGACTGATGTTGCCAAAAAATATCAACAAAAATTTGAAGAAATAGCAATAGATGAGTATCAAGATAGCAATAAAGTACAAGAATTTATATTAAATAGTGTATCTCGTGGAAATAATTTATTTATGGTTGGAGATGTAAAACAAAGTATTTATAAATTTCGTCAAGCTTGCCCAGAGCTGTTTATGGAAAAGTATGAACAATATGATTTAAATGGAAATGAAAAAGGATTGAAAATACAGCTATTTAAAAATTTTAGAAGTAGACAAAATGTTTTAGATATAACTAATAGAATTTTTAATTCTATTATGAGCAAAAAATTAGGAAATGTTAATTATAATGAAGAGGAATTTTTAAATCTTGGTGCAGATTATGATGAAAAACATGAAAATATTTTAGATAATGCAGAACTTAATATAATTGATTTAAAAGAAAATGAAGAAGATATTTTTATGGAAAGTATAGGAGATAGTGATGAAACAAAAGTTATAGAAAATAACAATATAAAAATTGATTATTTAGAGATTAATGAAAAAGTTGAAGAAGATTTTAAAAGATTAGAAAAAGAAGAATTAGAAGCAACTTTTATATCAAAAAAAATACAGGAGATTATTAACTCAAAAGTTCAGGTAAAAGACAAAAAAGTTGGATATAGAGATGTTACATACAAAGATATAGTAATATTACTTCGTTCAACGGCTAGAATTGCACCTATATATGAAAAATCATTACTTAAAAATAATATACCTGTTTTTTCTGATAGTTCTAATGAATATTTGGATACAATAGAAATTCAAACAATAATAAATGTTTTAAAAATAATAGATAATCCTATAGATGATATTAGTTTAGTATCAGTTCTTCGTTCAGAAATAGGTGGGTTTAATGATAACGAAATTGTTGAAATAAGATTATGTAACAAAGAAAAATCTTTTTATTATAGTCTTATTACAGCTAAAGAAAGTTTAACAGGAGAATTAAAGGAGAAAATTTTAGAATTTTTAAATAATATTGAAAAATGGAGAAAAGAAAGTGATTACTTATCTTTAGCAGAGCTAATATCACAAATTTATACAGATACAGGATTTTATAATTATGTTGGTTTAATGCCAAACGGTTCATTAAGACAAGCAAATTTAAGAATGTTATTTGAAAGAGCTAAAGAATATGAAAAAACTAGTTTTAAAGGTTTATTTAATTTTATATTGTTTATAGAAAGATTAAAAAATGGTAATAGTGACATGTCTTCTGCTAAAATAATAGGTGAAAATGAAGATGTAGTTAGAATAATGAGTATTCATAAAAGTAAAGGGCTAGAATTTCCAATTGTATTTTTGGCTAGTACTTCAAAAAAAATAAATTTTCAAGATATAAATTCTAATTTATTATTGCATCAAAATTTGGGGATAGGTCCACAGTATATAAATTATGAAAAAATGATAGAATATTCTACTTCTGCAAAAGATGCAATAAAAATAATTTCAAAAGAAGAAACGATTTCTGAAGAAATGAGAGTATTATATGTTGCATTAACAAGAGCTAAGGAAAAATTAATTATTACAGGAGTGTGTAAAGATTATAAAAAAGATTTAGAGAAAAAGAAAGAACTTTTAAAAATATATAAAACAGAAAATAAAAAATTAAGTCCAATTTTATTAAAAAAATATACATCTTATTTAGATTGGATTTTACTTGTTATATTAAATGGAGATTTAAATAATTTAATAAATATTAATGAATATAACAAGAAAGATGTGATTGTTGATGAAGTAAAAGAGGAAATAGAAATAAGAGAATTTGATTTTGACAAAGAAATCGATTATAAAAAATTTGATGAAGAATTTAACTGGTTATATAATGAAAATGTTTCTACTAGATTACCAATTAAAAGTACAGTTAGTAAAATTAAAGAGCTAAAAAGTAATCAATCAGATTTTGAAAATGATATTTTAGATTTTAATATGCTTAATAATAAAGAAATTGGAATAGCAGAAATAACACCTAGATTTATGGATTTAGAGGAAAATATTTCTGCAACTAGAAGAGGAACAGTAATACACTTTTTTATGCAAAAAATAGATTTTAGAGAAGATTATTCATTGGAAAAACTTGAGAATTTAAAACAAGAATTAATTTCTAAAAATATAATAACTTTGGAAGAAAGCAAATTTATTAAAATAAATAAAGTACAAGAATTTTTAAAGTCTGATTTAGCAAATAAAATAAAAAGGTCAAAAATAATAGAAAAAGAAAAAGCTTTTTGTTGTAAAATTGAAGCAAAAGAAGTTTTTAAAGAAGCAAAAAATCAAACAATTTTAGTACAAGGTATAATAGATTTATATGCAATAACTGAAAAAAATGAAATTATTTTAGTAGATTATAAAACAGATTATATTGAAGATGGAAAAGAAAAAAGTTTAATAGATAAATATTATAGTCAGTTAAAAATATATAAAAATGCATTAGAACAAGCCTTGGGGAAGAAAGTAACAGAGACTTATATTTATTCACTTTTCTTAAATAAGGACATAAAAGTATTAATAAATTAAGATATTAATTGTTAAAAAACTAGATTGAAAAATTATAATAAAATAAAAATAACAGTATAATTAAGTAGTTAGTAATTAGAGATTTTTGTTTTAGTAAATAAATTTTTACAAATATTTACAAATTATTAGTTTCGTTGTATAATAATTAAGTAAAATATTAATATAAAGGGGAAAAATCATGAAAAGAATGGGAACATTTCTTCTATATGCGTTAGGAATAATAGGATTTATATTCTTATCATATATTTTAGAAGATGGTCTAATATCAGGTATGTATAAAACAATGACAGAAGCGGGAGCTAATATTTCATCTGACAAAATATACATATCAGATGTATCCGGAAAAGCATCATATGTAAATGGATTTATGAAATTTAAATTAACTAATAATTCAAATGCACCAAGCTCAGAATATGTTAAAATAGAATTATTCAGTAAACAAGGCTTACTAGCTACTACTAAATATGTTCCAATAACTGATCTTGATTCTGGAAAAAGTAAAGAATATGAAGTAAAATTTAAAGCAAATGATATAAATAGTTATAAATTAGAAATTGTAAATGAAATTCCAGATAAGAGTAATATTATAAATGTATTTGGATGGGAAATTGATTTAACAGATGTATTTGGAATGGATTTAACAAATGCAACCATTTTTGGAGTGAAACTAAAAGATATATTTACATGGGATAATTTAAAAACAGCTGGCGGAAATGCTTGGTCGTGGACAAAAAGATTACTAGCATCAGTACCTTGGTGGGGCTATGCTATTGCTACAGGAATAATATTGTGGTATATGCCAAGAGGATATTTGTTTGGAATATTCCCATTCTAGCTATAAATAAGATTGATTATATATAATTTATAAATTTTTGAGTATATGTTTAAAAATAAAATTTGAAATTAGGCGGGGAGCGGTTGCTTCCTGCTTTTTGTTTTTCATTTAATCGTTACTCTTTAACTTGATACTTTATTTTATTATTTATTGATTAAAAATAGTTAATAATATATAATAAATTTGTGAAAATAAAAAGTAAATTTATATAAATGTTTCTAAAATCAATGAAACAAGAAAGGATATTTTATGCTAAGTGATGTTGAATTAAAAAATTTACAAGAAATATCAAGAAGAATAAGAAGAAATATTATCGAAATGGTTTATTTTGCTGCTTCTGGACATCCAGGAGGCTCATTATCAATAGTAGATATTTTAACAATATTATATTTTAAAGAATTAAGGATTAATGTTAATAATCCTAAAGATGAAAATAGAGATAGACTTATTCTATCAAAAGGACATTGCTCTCCAGCTTTGTATTCGGTTTTAGCAGAAAAAGGATTTATTCCAAAAGAAGATTTAAAAACTTTTAGAAAAATAGATAGCTATTTGCAAGGTCATCCAGATATGAATAAAGTACCAGGAGTAGAAATGACTTCAGGTTCATTAGGCCAAGGTTTATCTGTTTCAAATGGAATTGCACTTTCTGGTAAATTAGACCAAAAAGATTATAGAGTATATTGTATATTAGGAGATGGAGAAATTGAAGAAGGTCAAGTTTGGGAAGCTGCTATGTCTGCTAGCCATTATAAATTAGATAATGTTTGTGTAATAGTTGATAATAATAATTTGCAAATTGATGGAAAGATAACAGATGTTATGAGTCCATATCCTATAGATAAAAAATTTGAGAGTTTTGGTTTTAACACTATAGAAATAGATGGTCATAATTTTGAAGAAATAATAAATGCTTTTGAAATTGCTCGAAAAACAAAAAACAAACCTACAGCAATTATAGCAAAAACGATAAAGGGAAAAGGTGTTTCATATATGGAAAATATGGTAGGATGGCATGGAAAAGCCCCTAATGAAGAACAGTACAAATTAGCACTTAAAGAATTATAATATAAATAAAATTGGAGGAAAATTAATGGATATTAATAAAAAAATAGCTACAAGACAAAGTTATGGCGAAAGTTTAGTGGAATTAGGAAAAGTAAATAATAATATAGTTGTTTTAGATGCTGATTTGGCTGAAGCAACTAAAACTAATTTATTTAAAAAAGAATTTCCAGATAGATTTTTTGATATGGGAATAGCCGAACAAGATATGCTTGCAACTGCGGCAGGATTTTCAACTTGTAATAAAATACCTTTTGTAAGTACATTTGCTATATTTGCTACTGGTAGAGCATATGATCAAATTAGAAATAGTATATGCTATCCTAAGTTAAATGTAAAAATATGTGCAACACATAGTGGAATTACTGTTGGAGAAGATGGTGCTACTCATCAAATGTTAGAAGATATAAATATAATGAGAGGACTTCCTAATATGACAGTTTTATCGCCTTGTGATGATATTGAAACTAAATGGGCTGTAAATGAAGCTGTTAAAATAAATGGACCAGTATATATTAGATTAGGAAGAGCAGTAACTCCTATTATATATGAAGAAAATAATGATTTTAAATTAGGAGAAGCAATACAATTTGGAAATGGTAGAGAAGCTACAGTATTTGCAACTGGAATGATGGTAGCAGAAGCATTAAAGGCAAAAGAAGAGTTAGAAAAAGAAGGAATAGACATAAGAGTAGTAGATTTTCATACAATAAAACCTATTGATAAAAAAATTATTGTAAAATGTGCTAAAGAAACTAAAAAGCTTATTTCAATTGAAGATCATAGTATAATAGGTGGACTAGGAACAGCAATATCTGAGGTTTTAACAGAAGAATATCCTGCAAAATTAATAAAATTAGGAATTAAAGATTGTTTTGGAAAATCTGGAAATGCTATGGAACTTTTAAAATATTTTGGATTAACAAGTAAAGAGATTATTGAAAATGTAAAGAACTAATTTATTACTTTTTGCTATAAAATGTTACTTTTTGATTAATATTGTTGAAATAAAAATGAAATTAATGATATAATAAAATTAATTATATTAGAATAAAAGATTGGAATAATATTATGAATAATGATGAAAATGAAGAATTAAATAATGAGAATCAAGCAGAAGAGGAGGCTCAAGATGTAGGAAATCTATCTGAACAATCAGAAGAAGAAAGTACCTCAAATACCCAAAAAGCTGATGATTTAAGTAAAAAAATTTCTGATAAAGTAAAGAAAGAGGCAGCTTCTGCAGGTAAAAAGAAAGCTGCAAAACAAACTTTATTAAAGGCTTTGCGGGCCAATATTAATATATGTAGTTATTGGTATAGCAATTCTTATAGTTATTATAGGTATAATAATGTTTTTAATTACTATGCCTGGAATGGTTATGGAAAAATTAAAATCAATATGTGAAAGTGTTGCGAGCGACATGTATAAATTTTTTGGAGGAGATTCAACGACTTTAATAAAAGATGAGGATTTTTTTAGTGCTTTAAATTATATAGAACACATGGGATATGATTTAGTCGGTTATGGCTTTTTAACAGATTATGTTGATGATGATGATGGAAATAATTTGGGAATATGGTATAAAAAATGTAATCGGTAGTGAGTGTGGAAAAGAAAATTGTGGACATGATGATGATTTTATTAAAGCTAATAGCACATTTATATTGTCATATATGATTTCAGAGAATTATATGTACACTATTAAAAATGAAAATGTTGTTACTACTAACATGAATGATTCACTTTGGGAGGCTTCTTGGGGAAGACTCACAGCCTTCTTTATTAGAGTAACTGATTGGTTGGGAGCAGATAATATGGACTCCAAGAGGGGAATGCTTGCACTATATGTTGATAATGGAAATATAGGCGAAGAAGATTCTTCTTATGAAGCAGGATTTCTAGGTTATCATAATGTAGAAGCTGATCCTAAAAATAAAACTTTAAAAGTTAGAGTTGGCTGGGGAAATAATTCTATGACATATAATTTAGATGGATGGACAGGAAGATATGGAATGCCACTTGACTTTTTAATATCTGTGCAAGTTGCAACAATGATGCCTGACTTAGCTTATGATATAGCAACTACATTTAGAAATACAGAAATAAAATTATTATTACATAAAACAAAAGGTGATATAGATCCAATATATAATTCTAAAGGTAGAGAAATTACGCTGAGTGATTTAAATGAAAAAACAGAAGAGGTTAAAAACGACTATATATTAAAATTTGGTGGAACAGAAGATAATTGCAAAAAAGCTTTTCGGAAAAGAACGGTTTTTTAGGTTTATTTGGTACATTTTCAGATGATTGGAGGAATGCAGCTTATGATGATGAGATACCTGTAAATATGGCTTTCGCACAAGAGGGACTTTTCCCTGATATTCACAAAACTCCGCAATCAGATACAGAGTGTCTATTTGAGTCACCACTATATGACTGTGGTTGTAGATATAAAACAGTTATAGTTCTAAGAGGTGATGATGGTTATGAATATAGAGCAGTATATACTGAAGAAAATTTTGTAGAAGATGATGTTAATCCTGAACCTTCAGATAGTAAAGCAACGACTTCTCCGTCTACCTCAGAGCCGGATGTTCCACTTACTCAACCACCTTCATCAGTACCTACTTCTACTCCAAATTCTCCTGATTCTAGTACAAGTACAAGTCCAAGCCAAAGTCCAAGCTCAACTCCAGGTCCAAACCAAAGACATGCTGAAACTAGCAGTGTAAACTCAAAAATAGCTTTGAAAGATAAAAATATTAATAATCAATATTCTTCAAAAACTATTGAAGCTGGAAAATTACCAAATCCACCTTTGTTAGCAAATAATGAAGGTGAAGTAAATAATAATGAAAGATATTTTTATGTTTTTAAAAGCAAAAAACAAGGGGAAGCAGAAGAAATATCATACAAATATTTTACTACAACATACGAAGATATTATGAATCGTCAAATAATAGATAGCAATAATAATAAGACAATTAAAATAGATATTGCAGGTTATGAGCAAGTAATAATTGATACAGATAATAGCCCAGGTAAATGTGGAAAATTTAGAAAAGAATTTTCTAAAATTATGAATAAAGTTCAAAGAGAGGGGTATGAGACTTACGTTCCATATATTGAAAATGTAAAAAATCATTGGTATAGAGATGTATATTTTATAGCTAAAAGTGATTCAATTCAAGAAAAGGGTTTTGTTACATATGACCTTGAATATGAATCATTAATGAATGAGAGATGGACTCTATATGAAACATATATAAATAAGAAAAAAGAAGAAGAAACTGATATAAATTTACAATATAAATGTCAACCGGAAAAAGCTGGAGATTTTATTTTATATGTAATTGATAATGATGGAAATTACTTGAAAGGGCAAAATATAAATGATGAAGCTCACTTATCACAAAAAGTACCACAAGACAAGATTAAAGCTATTAATAATAGTGATCCAGATACATTATATATATATAATGGAACGCAAGAAGAAGCTAATAAAGAAGGGGTTCCAGTTGCAAAAAAAGCTATAACGAATAAATTAGAATCAGCGGAAGATGCAGAAAAATATAATTGGAATGTAAATAGTGATAAAAAAATATATTCAGCTTATGATTTTAATGTAAATAATACAACAGAAAGACAAAAAGCTGTTTTTACAGAAAAAGATAAGACCGAAGGTGAATTTAAAGATTTTTCTTTTAAAGATGAAATAATGGACAATATATCAGCAGATATAACAGTTGGAAAAATAGTTCAAACAGGAGATGGATTAAGAACTGAGACAAATCCAGAAATAAAGAAAATGTTTTTGGTAAATAAATATTTTAGATATGATGGAAGCGAAGATACAGCTAGAATTATTACTGCTTTAAGATATAAAATCTCTAATGTAACACCTAATACTAAAGAAGATGAAAGAAATTTAAAATTTGGTAATTTAAACGATCTTGATGAAAATGCAATTTTTGCAACAAAAGAAGATTTTCCAGAAAATGTTAAGTTAAATAATAAAAAAGATAAATACTATTTAAAAGATTATGTAGGAACAGTATCAATGCAACAGGATTCACTTAATGCATTTAGTATGTTAGAAAATACTCATACTTTAGATGCAGATTATATATATAAAGATTTTAAAGAATTAGTTGTAGAACTTGGATACTTTACGAAAGAAGAATTAACAGATGAAACTCCAAAAATATTACAATTTCCAGTTGCAAATATTTCATCTAACAATTTTCCAGATAGATCTTTAGATAAAAGAGAAAATGAATTATGTACTATGATTCATTCTAATTATGATATAGTAGCGAACAAAAAATATACTTTGGCAGAAATTTTAGGTGAAAGCGAATCAGAGGATGATGGAGATGAAGAACCATATCAAGATCAAGCAGAGGCCAACATAACAGATGAATTAAAAAATTCTAATGAGAAGTATGCAAATATCAATGAAGATTCATTTATGATATCAGGAAAAGAACGATCTCTATTATCAGGTTCAGCTGAGAACTTAAAAGGAACTACTTTAATAGAAACAGCTGTAAATTGTTGGAATTATATTAGAGATAAAAGTAAAGATGGAGAGCTTTTTCAAAAGCATGATGGAACTACAATTCCACCATATAATAGTACTACTATAGACTGTAGTTCGTTTATATCATGGGTTTTATATGAATATGGTTTTACAGAATTTGAGGGTCAACAACTAACTACTGACGATTTATTTAATAGAAACTGGAATGAATCATATGGTTGGGAAGAGATTGATGTAAATGCTGGCCAGAATATATTTGATTTAATACAACCGGGAGATATATTTGTTAAATTTAATGGTTTACCACCAAAAGATCCTAATTATGTTGGACATGTTACATTTGTTGTAGAAGTTTTAAAAGAAGACCAAAAGATTTTATGTTGCGATTGTGGTGGTGAAGAATATTGGCTTGAACGGAAGGTCATCTAATCAAGTAGAAACAAACTTTTTAGGAGAAACTCAAATTTTATATGATCCTACATCATGGTTTTTGACACAAGAGCCTTATATAAGTTCTCCTGGAAAGATAATTAGAATAGAAAATGCTAACCCTGCAGGCCAGTATCAAGGATTTGAGGGAAATGAGCCAGTTGTATCACCAGTAACAGGTATTCTTTTAGATTATGGAACATATACAGATGAAGATGTAAGTAGTGTATCTGGAGAAAAATATAGAACAAATGTTGATTTAAAATATGGTCCATCAAAAAATCCTACTTCTACTGCTGAAACAGAAGAGACAACAGAAATAGTTGTTGATAAAGTAGGATATGCTAAGATATTAATTTTAGATAGTGAAAATTTTCAAAAACTTGAAAGTGAAATGTTAAATAATACTACATGGGTGCGTGATAATGTTCCTACTAATTTGAATTCATTGTTAAAGAAATCAGGTGGATATTTAGATTTGTTAAATAATGAGGAACAGCTTGAACAAATGAATAATTTAGATAAAACTTTATATGGATACAAGGAATTTGTTGAGAATTATGAAAAATTTGGAATTGCAGGTCAAGTTATATATATAGATGGATTTAAATGTGAACTACCTAAAGAATCTGATGAAAAAGATAATAGCTCTACAGGAGTATCTTTATCTATGGAAACTTTTCAAAATGTTACAATAGATAATTTAAAAAATGAAAATTATCAAAATGACAATATACAAACAAAATATGTTAAAGATAAAATTGTGAGAACAATAAATGAGGAGGTTAATAGAAAATTAAACGCAGAAGCGGCAGTAAAAGAAAATGCATTTCCAGCTCTATGTTTAAAAGATGTTAATATAACAGTAGATAAAAGCGAATATAAAAATCCTATTTTTATTAAACAAGGAACTGTTATAGGTAGAACTTATACTAATGATGAATTGTTGGAAATGAGAGGACAGACTATGGAAGATTATACTATTAAAACTTCAGAATTAGCAGGAGAAGATAAAGAAAAACAACAAGGAGATGATTCTAAATTAATAGGAAATTATTTAAGAATAATTTTGCGTGATGGTGATGATACAGTTGTAGAAAATGTAGAAGATTATATAAAAGTAGATGAAGGTCATTCAGCTGGAACACAACCATATAAATTCCAACCTGGAGAAGCAGAATTATTAGCTTATATGATGTGTGCTGAAAATTGTGCGGGTGATATACAAAAAATCACAGGTGATGCTGAGTTTGCTGATAAATTTAATATGGCAATGGGATATGTTTTAATAAATAAAGCACTTGTAAATTATGGAGGAAATGGTAGTACGATAAAAGATCAATTTTTTAGTCGGTGTATATGGTACTTCTCGAGATGTGGCTTACGATGGACCGTACAAAAAAAATGGAAAACCTTGTCAAAGATGTATAGAAAATTCAAAAATTTGTATGCAAATGGATTGTGATTATATTGTAAATGATGATGGTGTTCCAATGACAAGAGATGTATTAAGTCAGAGTCAAAAAGATAGATGTACTGTATATGAAAATGGTAAATTTATTATAGATATGGACAACGAGAATATTGATGAGAATAACCTTCATCCAGATGCTGGAAAATATTGTTTTATGCGAGTTGATAAAGACCCAACTGGTGTAAATACAGGGGATGAATTTGTATGCTATGAAGGAAAATACATACATGATTGGACTTATGTTGATGATACTATTGCTTCAAAATATGGAAAATAAATTTGTAAAGGAAAGAATGAATGAAAAAAATTACAAGTATTTTATTAATAATGTTTTCAATGGTATTGATAGTATTGTTAATATTATTGATAATACTAAGTAGAAACGTTACAACAGAAAAGGAAAAAGTGGTAGAAAACTATGAAGGAATAAGTTTTGAAGGAATTTCTAATATAAGTAAGATTACGCAAGACGATAGCATACAACGAAGAACAATTATAAAAACACTTACTACAATATTTGAAACAGGTTTACAGGAACTTCATACTGAAACGCAAGGATTATCAGCAGAAGAAATTTCAAATTATTATGAAGAAAATATAGATAATATAAAATTACATTATTTCAGATTAAGGAGAGTAGATTTCATAAAACTTTGTGTAAAATTAAATATGATGAGTACGAAATTAGATTCAGGAAAAAGAGTTTGTGAAATTGAATACAATGGAGAAAGTCTTGATATTACTTGTAATTATAGTAATGAAGAGAAATTAGTTTTTAATTTATCAAAAGATAAAAGATTATCATTTGTTCAATAGATAAAAATAAAAGTTTAATTTCTTCAAAAAAAATTAAGTATAAAATTACTATTTTGATAGTATTAAATATTAAGTAAATTTAAGTGAGTTTAGAATATTAATTGGAATTTTAATATTTAAACTCACTTTTATTTTTAACTAATATAGATTTAGGTATTGCTTTTTTTTTTCATTATTGATATCATGTATTAGTAAAATAGTATATTTATGTTTGGGGATAGCAAAAAGAAAGGATACAAAAAATCCAATGATAGAGTTTAAAAATGTAAGTAAAATATATGAAACTGGAACAGAAGCTGTTCATGATGCAACTTTTACAATAGATAAAGGTGAATTTGCATTTTTAGTAGGAACGTCTGGATCTGGTAAATCAACATTAATAAAATTAATATTAAAAGAAGAAGAAGCTACAAAGGGTAATATTATAATAAATAGTAAAGATATAACTTTTTTGAAAGCTAAAAGAATTCCATATTTGCGTAGAAGTATGGGGGTTGTTTTTCAAGACTTTAGATTATTACCTGATAAAACTGTATATGAAAATGTAGCTTTTGCAATGTATATTGTAAAAGCTACTCCAAAACATATAAGGAGAAATGTTCCAATGGTACTTTCTTTAGTTGGATTAAGTAATAAAGCTAGGTGTTATCCAAATGAATTATCTGGAGGAGAGCAACAAAGAGTTGCCTTAGCTAGAGCTTTAGTAAATAATCCATCTATGATAATTGCGGACGAGCCAACTGGAAACCTTGACCCTGAAACAGCTTGGGAAATAATGAATTTATTAAATGAAATAAATGCTAGAGGAACTACAGTTGTTATGGCTACACATGCTAAAGATATAGTAAATAAAATGAAAAAAAGGGTTATACAAATTGATAAAGGTATAATCGTTAGAGATGATAAAAAAGGTGGGTATTAATTGTGAGATATAATGGCTTTTCATATTTAATAGGTGAAGGTTTTAGTAATATATTTAAAAATAAAAAATCAACAATAATTTCAATTATGACTATGATTTGTACAATGTTTCTTTTTGGAATTTTCTTTGCTATAGGTGTAAATGTTAATTCTGTTTTAGAACAAGTACAGTTAAAACAAGGTATGCAAGTTTTTATTTGGGATGAAACAACAGAAGAACAAAAACAAAAATTAGAAACAGAAATAAAAGCTTTAGATGGAGTTAATACAGTTGTATTTAAAACTAAACAAGAAGCATTAGATACTTTTAAAACTATGATGAAAGATAAAGAGAAATTCTTAGAAGCATACGAAGGGGAAAATAATATATTTCCTGCATCTTTTGTTGTTACATTAACTAATCTAGAAAAAAATACAGAAGTACAAGATGAAATAAGAAGAATTGGTGCTAAAATTGCTACAGAAGGAAGAAATCAAGAAGTTGATTTACAAATAGAAGAATCTACTCAACATGATTCAATAATAAAAGAAATAACAAATAGTGATGTTGTTATACCTACTTTAATAAAAATTGTAAAAGGAATTAGAATAACAATAGGAGTTATATTTATTGTACTTTTAATAATATCTATAACAATAATTTCTAATACAATAAAACTTACAGTCCATGCTAGAAGAAAAGAGATTTCTATTATGAAATATGTTGGTGCTACTAATGGTTTTATAAGATGGCCTTTTATTATAGAAGGTATAATAATAGGTGTTATAGCTGCTGTAATTACTTTATTAATAGTAGGATTATTATACGATTTTGTAATACAAACAGTAGAGTCATCAGAAGTTTTACAAAAGATTAATATAACTTTACTAGGTTTTACAGAAATAGCAAAAACTATTTCAATAGTATATGCTGTTTTGGGCATTGGTATTGGAATAATAGGAAGTACCATGTCAATGAAAAAATACTTGGAGGTATAGAACAATATTATGAAAAAATTTATTAAATTTAATTTAATAATTTTAGTAATATTTTGTATATCATGTAATTTAGTATTATTTCAAGTAATAGCTGTTCAAGAAGATGCACGGAATAAGTGAAGAAAATGAAGAACAGGTAGATATAGAAAGTCAAGAAGAAACCAATAAAGAAGAAAAAGATTTGGATACATTACAAATTGAAAAAGGTAATTTAGAAAATGAAATAGAAAATTCAAATAAACAAATAGAATTTATTGAAGATCAATTAAGCAAAACAGTAGTTGAAATTTCAGAAATAAGCCAACAAATTCTTGATAAACAAATGGAAATAAAAACATTAGAAACACAAGAAAAAGATTTATTAGCTTATATAAATAAAGCTGAAAGTGAACTAAAAAAATCTACTGAAAAATATAATACACAAAAAGATTTATTAGAAAAAAGACTTGTTGCAATGTATGAAATGGGTCAAACAACATATCTTAGTCTTTTGTTAAATTCTAAAAGTATTCCAGAACTTTTATCTAATTATTTTTTTATAGAAGAAATTTCAAAGGCAGATAGAGAACTTTTAGAAAGTGTTGAAGCTGAAAAAAAATATAATAAAAAATTAACTGAAAGTTTAGAAACAAAAAAATTAGTTTTAACTGCTTCTAGAGAAACAAGAGAAAAAAATGCGATTTCTCTTGCTAATATGTCAGTTATAAAAAATAGTAGATTGAAAGAATTAACTGAAAGTGAATTGGAATTACAACAAAAAGTTGAAGAATATCAAACGCAGGTTGCTGAAATTGAAACTGAAATAAGATTATTAGCTTTAGCAAATATTGGAGAAGAATATGTTGGAGGCCTTATGGCTTGGCCAGTTCCAGGATATACAAGAATTACATCACAATTTGGTATGAGAACTCATCCAATTACAGGAGTTTATAAACTTCATACTGGAGTGGATATAGGAGCTCCAGAGGGGGCAAATTTTATTGCTGCAAATGATGGAGTAGTAACTTATGCAGGATGGAATAATGCTTATGGAAATATGGTTATTATAGATCATGGAGGAGGAATTACTACATTATATGCACATGGTTCTAGTATTCTTGTAAATGTAGGAGACGTTGTATATCAAGGAACTCCAATATTAAAAGTTGGACATACTGGTTATTCAACAGGTCCACACGCACATTTTGAAGTAAGAATTGCAGGTGAATATGTACAACCATTAGATTATATAACTTCTTATTCAAGTACTACAGAACAAGCAAATAATGCATTACAAAATAAAACATCTTCTGATTCTGCTGAAGAAAATGTAACTGTTGAATTAAATAATGAAACAGAAAATGAAAATTTAGAAAATAAAAATTAAAAGGAGATATGCTATTTAAGATATTTAAATTAAATAAATATAGTATTTATAAGTTATTATCATTAATGACTAGATAAATTATTAAATAGCATTAGTAAAAAAATATGAATATTAGAAGAAGTAAAAGAATAATATTTATTGATGTTTTAGTTTTAATTATTTTATTAAGTAGTATTGGTTTTAGTTATGCTGCTACATCACAAGAATTAAAAAAACAACAAAGTGATATAAATGCACAAATTTCAGAAAAAAAAGAAGAACTTGAAGGTGTTCATAAAGAGTTAAATAGTACATTAGATCAAATAAATAAGTTAAATCAAGAAATTTCTGGTTATCAAACAGAAATAAATAATCTACAAGGACAAATTAATACTTTAGGTGTTCAAATTTCTGAAAAACAATCAAATATAGAAGAACAAAGCAAAAAATATGATGCTCAAAAGGACGCATTAGAAAAAAGGCTTGTTGCTATGTATGAATCTGGAACAATGGGATATTTAGAAATGCTTCTATCTTCAGATGGACTTTCTGATTTTATATCAAATTACTATTTAATTTCAGAAATAGCAAAAGCTGATGATGAATTATTAACTAATATAGAAAATACTAGATTGCAAATAGAAAATGAAAAAAAATCTTTAGAAGAATCTCAAAATAACGTAAAAATTGCACAAGATTCAATAAACCAAAAGAAACAAGAATTAGATTCATCTGTAAGTAAAAAGAATGTTTTAGCTAGTAACTTAACAGAAGAAGAAAAAGCTATCCAAGCAGAATTAGATGAATTTGAAAGAGATAAACAAAGAATTCAATCAGAATTGGCTGCATTAGCTGCTAAAAATAACATAGTTCCAGTAGCACCTAGTGCGGCAGGATACATAATGCCATTGAAAGGAAAATCTAAAGCCAATATAACAACTGGATATGGCTCATATCAAACACGTAGTGGAAGACATACAGGAGTTGATTTCGCATGTAGTGCAGGAACACCAATTTATGCTGTAAAAGATGGAACAGTAGTAACTTCTAAAGCTTTGACTTATCCTAACGGTAATTATAAAAGTTATGGAGAATACATAGTTATTGACCATCATGATGGTACTATGACATTATATGCTCATATGCTTCCAGGATCTAGAATGGTATCTTTAAATCAGCAAGTTTCTCAAGGTCAACAAATAGGTCAAGTTGGTTCAACTGGAAATTCAACAGGTCCACATTTACATTTTGAAGTACGTGTAAGAGGTGATGATGTTAATCCATTACCATATTTACCTTAAAAATATATTTATTTTTCTGGAAATTTTAAAATAAAAATATCAATTTATTTTTCTAAAAATTAAGATAGGAGATTATTTAATATACAATGGAAGAAGACGAGATAATAAAATTTGAAAATGAAAAGAAAAAATTAACAATAAAGTTTGTTGTGTTTACAATTATTATATCGATAATTGTTGCAGTTGCAGCTTCTGAATTTTCATTATATTATTATATGAAAAAGAGCAGTATATCAAAAGGTAAAGTTTCTGAGGATCCAAAAGAGAATATAGAAGTTATAGCAGATACTTTAGAAGGTTTTAGAAAAGTTATAGATGAATCTTATATTGGAGAAATAGATGAACAGAAGATGCTAGATGAAACAATTAAAGGATATATTAACGGATTAGGTGATGAATATTCAGAATACATGACAACAAGCGAATGGGCTGATTTTCAAGCAAATGCATTGGGAAACTATGTAGGTGTTGGTATATATATGAGTGTTGATAAAAATGGTAATGTAGTAGTATTAGCACCTATAAAAGGAACTCCAGCAGAGGAAGCTGGAATAAAATCAGGAGATATTATAGCATTTGTAAATGAAGAAAATGTTATGGGAATGAGTTCAGATGATGTTTCTGCAAAAATAAAAGGCGAAGAAGGAACGAAAGTTAAAATTACTATTTTAAGAGAAAATGAATATAAAGATTTTGAATTAGAAAGAAAATCTATAAAAGTATATCATGTAGAAAGCAAAATGTTAGAAAATAACATAGGATATATTTCTTTAATTACTTTTGATGAAGGTTGCAGTGATGAATTCAAAAATGCTTACCAAACTTTGAAATCTCAAGGTGCAAAGAAAATAATTTTAGATATTAGAAATAATACTGGAGGATTAGTTGATGAAGCTTTAAAAATTCTAGATTTATTTTTACCAAAAGGTAGTACAGAATTGATAACTCTTGATTCAAAAGGAAATAAAGAAATTGATAAAGCAAAAGAAGATTCGATTATAGATATGGATACAGTTGTTTTAGTAAATGAATACTCTGCTAGTGCTTCAGAAATTCTTGTAGGTGCTTTAAAAGACAATAATAAAGCAACTTTTGTAGGAAAAAATACTTATGGAAAAGGTGTAATTCAAAATGTATTTATGCTAGAAGATGGAAGTGCTTTAAAGCTTACAGTAAACGAATATTTTACACCAAATGAAACAAAAATTAATAAAGTTGGTATAAAGCCTGATTATGAAATAGAAGATAATGAAGAAACTGAAGAAGATGAGCAATTAAATAAAGCAATAGAGTTATTAAAATAAAATATATAAATTAAAATAAAATATATAAATTAAATTAAGTTAAATTAAGTTAAATTAAATTAAATGCCTATCAAATTATAAAATAAAACTAATTTGATAGGTTTTTTATATAATTAGGAAAGTACTTTGTATTTCCTATTATATAAATCTTTTGCCTAAAATTTATGATAATTATTATAATATTAAAACTGTATAAATGGTAAAATTAAGTGACGTAAATAATATTAAAATTGTATACAGCAATTAATATTAAAATTGTTATAAAAATGTTGCTAAAAAAATATATAAATGATAAAATTATATAGTAAAAAATATGAGGTGATACAAATGATAGATTTTAATGCTACAAAAGAAGAAATAGCAGCATTGAAGGTTTATAGAAATGAAAATTATGAAGCAATAAATCAAATGCTTATCAGTAATTGTGAAACTGATATAGCTTTATTAAGTGCTGATGTTGAGAATAAAGTCGTAAATATAAATTATGATAGATATTCTGTTATAAATTATTTAAAAACAATCAAATTAATATACAGACTTATGTTAAAAAAATATTATAATAATAAATTAAATAAAAAAGAAATATTTTATAGAGGGACTAATTTACCTGAAGTAGAACGAGTTACAAGCGAAGTTTTTATAGATAGATTTTTAATGTCATCAAATAATTTAGATTGTGCTTTGAAAAATGCACTTAATTGGAATAGACCTGCTTGTATGAATATTAATTTAACTAGTAATATACCTTATATTTATATTAAAGAGTTCTTAAATGAAAAGAAATATAAAGAAGAAATATTAATATCTCCTTTTACCAGAATAAAAAAAATAACAGAGGATAAAGAAAAAAGTGTAGGAAGAAATTCTAAAATTGTAAAAATGTATAATGTAGAATTACAAAAACAAGAGTTAGATGAATTAAATGAAGATGCTAGAAATGGGCTTTATGATTATATTTTGGAAAACTCTTATTTAATAAAAGGAAAAATACAAGAATGCATAGCATTAGAAAAAGAAAATTCAATTAACTTTGAAAATATTAGAAAATTAGAACAATTACTTGGTAAGTATGATACTGAAAAAGAAAATGATGAAGAGATTATTGATGATTCAGAAGAAAATATTACAAATGATTTTGATGATATAGCTAGAATATCAAAGGAACTAGAAGATTTAAAAGAAACAACAACAAAACTTTTTGAAAAAAGAAAACAGAATATTGAATTTGTAAATATTTGGAAAAGAAATATTGCAGTGTATATTATTGCTGAATGTAGAGAAATCGAAAAAGAATTTGAGAATTATGAAGATACAAATAATTTAAATGGTGAAAATATAGTAGATTTAGAACAAAACAGTAATATTAGAGATTCAGAGAATATTGAAAATGTTACAGAAAACGATTATTTAGGAAATAGTAGTACAGAAAATGATTATTCAGAAAATAATAATTCAGAAAATAGTAATTTAGAAAATAATAATTTAGATTATAATGATTTTGATAATAGCAATTCAGCTAATACTCTAAAAGAAGAGTCAAAAGAAAAAGAGGAAGATAAATCATCTTTAACATATAGAGTTAAAAATGAAAGTAAAGAAAATATTGATGCAATAAAAAAATTATTAAGTGATATAGAAAGATTAATTTCGAAACAACAAAATCATGCTAAAATAGCAGGTAATATTGGAATTTCTTATAGTGCTCTTAACAACGGATTTGAAATGAGAAAAAATGCGGAAGTTGTTTTAGAATTATTAAATACTATTGATTCTAAAATAAATGAGCTTTGTGAAAAACCTAAAAATAAAAAAAACAAGGAACAATTAGAGAAAATTTCTAAAACAAATATAGAAATAAGTACTTTAATTAATTATTTAAATAATCCAAAAATAGCACCGAGAAATACTAGTGCTACAAGATTTGATGAAATGGCAATAATAGAAGAAAACGAACTTAAAAGAGGAATTAACGAAAAGATTACTAATCTTAGAGGTGAAGCAGAACTAAAAAAATTAAGAGAAGATTTAGAAATAATAGAAGACAAAGGTCCGATTAGTAGGTTTTTTGGAATATTTACAGGTAGAAACAAATTAGATGATTTTATGGTAGAACAAATTGAAATTAGGCAAAAAGCTATTAGAAAAACATTATCGAGAAAATTAGGTTTAGCATATAATTATAGTATTCATGAAATAATGGCAGAATTAACAATGTTTATTAATGAAAATTCAGATGATGATTTAGTTATAGATGATGTTAATAACTTAAAAGAAATTGATAAAGAATTAAGAAGAAATTTTATAATATTAGATTCAAAAATTCAAAATATCATTGAAGAAAAAGAAGGTAGAAATTTACCATTAGATAGTAGAAAACTATCTAAAAAAGAAGTGATTGAAGTACAGACATATAGATTTTTAAATAAATATGGTTATGATAATATTTCGAATCCAGAAAAAGAAGAACCAAAATATCAAGATACTTTAGCAAATGAAATTTCAAGGATTATAGAATATATAAATAGTTCAGAAATTCTTTAAATCGCTTAAAATATATAAGTATAAATTAATTCAAAAGATGTAAATAAAGGAGAATACTTATGGAAAAACAAGATAAACAAAAGATTGAAGAAGAACAAAATGTTGAAAATATTGAAAAAGGAAAAAAAGAAACTGTTAAAATAAAAATTGGAACTCTTAGAGATTTTATATTAATAGCTTTTGTAATATTAATAATTGGAACAGGTGCTTTAACATATTATTTAATTCATAATGCTAAAGATAATTATGATAAACAATATAATGAATTAATTTCAAATTTAGAAAATATTCCTATAGATAATTCAATAAATGAAGAAGAACAACAAGAAGATACAATTGCAAATCTAATAGATTCAGCTCTATCAGATGTTACTTCTCAACAACCTTCTTCTGCTACTACTACTGATGCAAATGCAAAAAAAGTTATGAATGAATCTTTAGTTGTTTTATATAATGGATTAATTTTAGATACTAGCAAGATGGATGAAGTAGCGCTACAATATATTGATAGTAGGCAAGATGCAAGTGATAAATATGTTATAACATATTATAGTTATGGAAATTATAGTTTTCAGGAATCAAAGTTGGGAACGTTTTCAACTCAAGTTTATGAAGGACTTGTAAAAATAGATAATGTAGGAAAAATAGCTATTTCGGAAGATTATAACGCTATACCTAGAAATGTAAAAGTTGTAAATACAGTACCTGAAATAATAACTACTAATAATTCTTCTATAAAAGATTATGATACAGTAAAAACTTTGATAGTTGATTTAGATGGAAATGGTACTGATGAATATATATTAATATTAGCTAATAAAGTTACAGGCTTTTCTAAAATAACATTATTCGATTCTAAAGGAACAAAGCTTGCTGATTTAGCTTCAATTGAAAAAAGTAAATGGAAAAACGATATTAATAATGAATATTATTTGAGCATAAATAATATTGAAACGGTTGATATAGATAATGATGGAATTATGGAAATTATTTTAGAAATTCCACATGCTACAGGGAATCCGACAGTAAGTCTTTTAAAATATAATAATGGAGATTTACAAGGAAAAACAAATATAGAATGTTCTTTATTAGCAGAATAAAGATAAAGGATTTAATGGGAGTGATATGGTGAAAAAGTTAAGGTTAAACAGATTATTATATATAATTACAACTATTTTACTTGTACTCCCATCTTTTTTATATTTATTAAGAAGAAAAACATTTATCCTTTTTAATAAAGAAAATTATTTTTTACAAAATGATTCAGATTTGTTAATACAATTAATTACATATTTTATTGTTATTATTTTGTTTATAGTTGCTTATTTACGTTTAATAAAGAAAAGAAATGATTATTTTAAAAATATAAAATATGTATTCATATTTATATTTATTATTAGTTGTATATTTATTGTAGTTACACCTTTTTTAAGTTCTGATATCTATTATTATTTAGGAATAGGAAGATTAAGTCAACAGTACAATCAAAATCCATATTATGTGAATATGCGTGATTTTGTTGATAAAGAAAATATAAATTTAGATAATGATACAATGTTACTAGTAGGGTACAACAATGTTTGGTCAGAAACAACGGTAGTATATGGTCCTATATGGACTATGATTTGTGAGTCCTTTTCTAAACTATCATTAGGAAATGCAGATATAGGATTATTAGTTTTTAAAATTGCTAGTATTGTTGTACATATGTTAAATTGTTATTACATTTATAAAATTTCCAAAAGAAAACTATTTGTTTTAATATATGGTTTAAATCCATTAGTTTTATTAGATGGAATTGGAAATATGCATAATGATTTATATTTACTTTTATTTACACTAATATCTTTATACATGATTACGAAAAAAAATGATATACATCTTTCATTAGTATTTTTATCGTTATCAGTAAATATTAAATTTGTGATGATACTTTTATTACCTTTTATAGTACTATATTATTTAAAAGATAAGAAAATATTAGACAGAATTATAGGTTGTTTAGTTTTTGGAAGTGAATTTTTAATAATAACTATATTACCGTTTTTATTATATATGCAAGATTTATCTATTTTTACGTGTATGCTTGTACAAAGAGAAAGATATAGCAATAATATATATCATATTCTATTTTCCTTGATACCAAATTTTATACGTAAAATAAAAGATATTTTATTAATAATATTTTTTATTGTTTATTCAACAATTTGTATTAGAATTTTAATTTCAAAAAAAATAAATTTTAGAAAATTGATAAATATATTTACTACTATATTATTAGTATTTATTTTCGTATTGCTAACGAATTTTCAAACTTGGTATTTGATGTGGTTAATGCCGTTTATAATGTGGAGTAAAACAAAGAAAATTAAATTAATTTTTAATATACAAATTGCTTATCTTATAAGTTATCCTGTATTAGCATTTAACATTGTTGTATATTTATTTATAACATTTTTAATATTTTTCACAATAACGATTGTTCAAAAAAAATATAGAAAAAAATTTTTAATATTAGGAAAAAATTTATAATATAGGAAAAAAATTTATAATATAGAAAAAATATGTTGACAATACCTTATTCGCCGTAGTATAATAATAAAGCGTAAGATTAAGCGATGAAACAGAATGTGGCTACACTTTAAAAAGTGGAGGGAACTTCTGTGGAGTATGTCTTGGCTTAGACCGGGCGATAAGTTTGATAAATGTACATACTTATCCAAGAATTTAAGTTTCAAATAAATATTTTGAATACTAAAGAAGGCTTGGATTTTTAAATGGAGTTTTAAGAAACACCAGGGTACGTTAATAACTTGCCGTTAGCCATAATATTAATTTAAGGAGGGAAAGATAAA